>JAKLIM010000069.1 GCA_022709605.1 Bacteroidota bacterium
TATTGTGAACGATCGTGGTATTCATATCTGCAAATCGATGCTGGCATGGAAATTATTCGGAAACGGCGAAACTCCCGAAAGCACGGGCATGAAAGGCGATCATTTGGTGGGTAAATATTATGTGGTATTCGATAAAGCGTATAAAGCTGAAATAAAAGAGCTTATGTCGTCGGGCATGAGCGAAGAAGAAGCAAAAAAGTCGGCTCCGCTTATCGTTGAGGCACAAAAAATGTTGCTTGCCTGGGAAAATAACGATGCTGAAGTTCGTCAACTCTGGGAAACAATGAACGGTTGGGTTTATGCCGGATTCGACGAAACGTACAAACAACTTGGAGTTGATTTTGATAAAATATATTACGAATCGGAAACTTACCTCGATGGAAAATCGAAAGTAGAAGAAGGGTTGGCAAAAGGCGTATTTTACAAGCGTGAAGATGGATCGGTGTGGGCCGATTTAACCGGCGATGGATTGGATGAAAAATTGTTGTTGCGCGCCGATGGCACTTCGGTGTATATGACTCAGGATATTGGTACAGCAAAACTGCGTTACGATGATTTCGACATAAAAAAAATGGTGTATGTGGTTGGTAACGAGCAGATATATCATTTTCAGGTTTTATCATTGTTATTAGATAAATTAGATTTTGACTGGGGAAAAGACCTGGTGCATTTCTCGTATGGAATGGTAGAATTGCCCGAAGGCAAAATGAAAAGCCGCGAAGGAACAGTGGTTGATGCCGATGATTTAGTTGCGGAAATGATTGATACAGCACGCGAAACTTCTGAGGAATTAGGCAAACTTGAAAATTGCACGCCCGACGAAAAAGAAAATGTGGCGCGAATTGTTGGACTTGGTGCGTTAAAATATTTTATTCTGAAAGTTGACCCAAAGAAAAACATGACATTTAATCCGAAGGAATCCATTGATTTTAACGGAAATACCGGTCCGTTTATTCAATACACGCATGCACGTATAAAATCGGTTCTGCGCAAAGCAGCTGATTCGGGAATAAATTACGATAAACCAATTCAGTCGTCGCTCGAAATTTCGGAAAAAGAATCGAACCTCATACAATTGCTGGGCTCTTTTCCATCGGTTGTGGCAGATGCCGGAAACGAGTTTAGTCCGGCTTTGATAGCCAATTACGAGTATGAACTGGTAAAAGAATACAATCAGTTCTATCACGATTTTTCCATTTTAAAAGAAGAAAATGAGGAACTGAAGCATTTCAGGTTAATTTTATCCGAATCGATAGCCGCTGTTATTAAATCCGGAATGAAATTGCTGGGCATTGAAGTGCCTGAGAGAATGTAATTGAGAAAAAAGATCAAAGAACAAAGACTGCGAGGTATTAAGATTTATACTTTACTATTAGATACAAATTAAAAATCATAAAAAAAGTCCTCAATATGAGGACTTTTTTTATCTCTGAAAACCTAATGTAGCAATTTGAAGTAAGCCATAGAAAAACATAATATGTGCTCATTAAAAAATTTCAAACATCTATAAATTTGATACAACGCTGTCTTACTCCCCCTTTAGGGGGTTGGGGGGCAGGGTTTGGGGGTAGTTTTATTCTTCATCTAAAATTTCATCGGCATCATTTTCGGGTCCGAAAACAGATAATTGACGCTGAAATACTTCGTCCAACGAAATCTGAAATGTTTCGGTATGCGAAATGCCTTCTATGGCAGTCATTCTATCCACAATTATATGTAATAAATGCCGGTTATCGCGGGCATATATTTTAATAAACATAGCATATTTGCCTGTGGCATAATGACATTCTACAATTTCAGGAATTTTTTTCAGCTCCTCTCCCACTTTCGAAATCGACTTCACATCCCGAACTGTAATTCCAACAAAAGCACAGGTTTGATAACCCACTTTGTAATTATCAATGACAAACTCTGAACCTTTAATTACACCAATATTGCGCAATTTCTGAATTCGTTGATGAATGGCTGCTCCCGAGACATTGCACTCGCGCGCTACTTCCAGAAAAGGGATTCGTGCATCCTGCGAAATAAGTTGTAAGATTTTTTTATCTAACCGGTCAATTTGATGGTGTCCCATATCGATTTAAAATTACTTTTAGTATGATGTGTTTCTATGTTTACTATTTGATATGCAAATATATTAATTATTTCAATATTTTTCAATAAAAATACAATAATTTGAAAGAATAACTCAGAAAAAAAACTTTATCTGTACTTTCCGGTATTTATATCGTCTAAAATACTTAAATAACTTTGGTAGCGCGAAGAACTGATAAAATTATCGTTCAACGCTTTTGTTACGCCACATCCGGGTTCGTGTACATGTGTACAATTTGAGAATTTACATTGGCGCGAAAAATGGAATATCTCCTTGAAATAATGTCCAATTTCACTTTCCTGCATATCAAAAGTCCCGAATCCTTTAATGCCGGGAGTATCAATCACCCGTCCTCCATCTTTGAGCTCAAACATTTCGGAGAATGTGGTCGTGTGCATCCCTTTGTTGTGATACGACGAGATTTCAGCCGTTTTAGCCATCGAATGTGGTGCTATTACATTGATTAAGGTCGATTTACCCACACCTGAATTACCCGACATAAGCGTCGTTTTATCCTTCAAAAAGATCAATAAATCATCCATATTATCGGACTTTAAAGCCGAAATCTTAAAAACCGGATAATTTAAATTAGTATATAAATTTTCGAGTGCTTCGAGGTAATTCAATTCATCCATACTGTAAAGGTCGGTTTTATTAAATACCAAACAAGCTGCAATGCGGTATGCCTCGGCTGTAGCAAGAAAACGATCGATAAAAACGGTAGAGGTTTTTGGATAATTTATGGTTACAATTAGAGCCACTAAATCTAAGTTAGCAGCCAGAATATGAGATTGTTTCGATAAATTGGATGAACGGCGAACAATATAATTTCTACGTTCACAAACATCTGAAATCATGGTTGAACCATCCACATTAGGCATAAATTCAACAAGGTCGCCAACAGCAATTGGGTTGGTGCTACGGATTTCTTTGAGGCGCAGATTTCCCTTCATTCTGCACTCAAACAAATCGCCGTTATCAGTTTTCACCTGATACCAACTACCCGTATTTTTAACCACTAATCCTTTCATCTGTTTCGTGTTTCGTGTTCCGTGTTTCGCGTTTCGTGTTTCGTGTTTGAAGAGTTTGAAAAGTTTGAAAAGTTTGAAAGTTTGAGGTCTAATTTCTTCTCGGATAGCGATCGGGACTCAATTTCTCAATTTCTATTTTCTTAATTTCTTATTTTCTATTTTCTTAATTTCTTATTTTCTATTTTCTTAATTTCAAACTCTTCAAAGTACAGACGCGGCATGCCACGTCTCTACTCGTCTTCAAAATGCCTCCGTTGCTGTAATGTAAAACTGGAGTTTTTCGCCGTAATTATTTTTAGCAATATCGAACCGCAAATGTACACGCGCATCATTCAATCTGTATCTGAGTCCGGCACCATAAGCAACTTTAAGTTTATCAATCTGATAGTTACTGCTATTAACAACATCGCCCGCTGAGCAAAAAAAAGCAGCTTTTAATCTTTTGTAAATCGGCAAACGGTATTCAGTTTGTAATAACATCAACACATTCTCACGGTACATTCCCTGTCGAAACCCTCGCAAATAATCACGTCCGCCTACCGTTGGTAAAAGCTGAAATGGTATTTCATTTTTACTGAAAACCCCTGTATAAAGAGCTTGCCAACCAAAAATATGGTTTTTGAAAACCGGCAAATAATTTCGAAAATCCAGGGTGAAATCGGTCACTGAAAACGTGCTTCCCAAACCTGTATTCGACGTGCTGAAAGTTGATTTTGCAAATATACCCTTTTGTGGATAAAACTGGTTATCGCGACTGTCGAAAGATGCAACGACACCAATATTTAATTGCGAAAACGGTGTCCAACCCGCTGAACCAAATCGTTCATAAATTTCGGTCCTGTCTTCTTCAAAAGCGGCATCTAAAACGACACTTTCATTTCGGTACGAAAAAAGCGGCCCTGCAAATATCTCATTAGTAAATGAATACTGAGGCTGAAGCACCAAACTGAAATTACGGACAGTTAAAGCCTCTTTCACTTCGGTGGGCGAATTGCCGATGCCGTAAAAATAATCGGGATAATTTCTAAAATTCAGATTCGAATACAAATACCATTTTTTATCGGCTAAATATATTTTAGGTGTAATATTAAAAATAAATTGATTGAGCAATGTATAATCCATGCTGCCTGAAACAGAGCTAATTCTGCTTATATCATTACTTTTGAAATAATATCCCCCGGCAACTCCGGCCGACCAACTGGTTTCCTGCTGATATGCTGCATGTGGAATTATAAACAAACTTTTCTTAGTAACAACTGAATCATTTTTTTGTCCAAAAATGGTCAACGATACAAGCAGAAAAATGAAAAAAATAAATTGTTTCCGGATCATCCTGAAATATTAGAATTATAAAAAAAACAATCATCCCGTACAATTCAGGATGACTGTATTAAGTTTTTAAAAAGTGAATCATTACACCGTCATGATTTCTTTTTCTTTCGCTGCAATCATTTCATCAATTTTTCGGACATATTTGTCATGAATTTTTTGAACACTTGCTTCCGAATCTTTTTCCACATCCTCGGGCAAGCCTTCCTTCACCATTTTCTTAAAGTGTTCAATGGCTTCACGACGCGCATTTCGGACCGATATTTTAGCCTCCTCTCCTTCGTGACGCGATTGTTTTGCCAGTACCTTGCGGCGCTCTTCTGTCAATGGAGGTATTCCGAGCCTGATAGTTTCGCCATTATTCATGGGTGTAATTCCAACATCCGAGTTCAGAATTGCCTTTTCAATCACGCCTATCAAACCTTTTTCCCAAGGTTGTACAGTAATGGTTTTTGCATCGGGAGTTGTAATGGTTGCTACATTCGAAAGTGGAACATGCGAACCGTAATACTCAACTTTTACACCGTCCAAAATACGTATATTGGCTTTTCCGGCACGAATATGTGCTAACGATTCATCTAAAAACAGGATAGTTGCTTCCATGTTTTCTTCGGCTTCAGTAAGTATGGGTTTAATGTCTTGCATAATATATTTTTTGTTTGAAATGTTTGAGAGTTTGAATTATTAAGAATTAAGAAAATGTTACTTATTGGATATCTGCTTTCAACCGAAGTAACTAATTCCTCACCAGTGTACCGATTTTTTCGCCCAACATTACTTTTTTCAGGTTTCCGGGCGTATCCATATCAAACACATAAATCGGCATATTATTTTCCTTGCACATGGTGGTTGCTGTTAGATCCATTACTTTCAAATTTCGGTTATAAATCTCATCGTACGTTATTTCATCAAATTTTGTTGCTGTCGGGTCTTTTTCGGGATCGGCTGTATAAATTCCATCCACGCGGGTTCCTTTCAACATTACATCGGCCTCAATTTCGATGGCTCGAAGCGATGAACCTGTGTCGGTAGTAAAAAAAGGATTGCCTGTACCACCCGAAAGAATTACAACTTCGCCATTTTCAAGACTTTGAACCGCTTTTTGTTTGGAATAAAATTCACCTACAGGCTCCATTCTGATGGCCGTTAATACGCGTGATTTCACTCCTGATGCCTGCAAAGCTGAGTTGAGGGCTAAACTATTAATAACCGTTGCCAACATACCCATTTGGTCGCCTTGCACACGGTCGAAACCTTTTGACGCACCACTCAAACCGCGAAATATATTTCCACCGCCTATAACAATGCCAACCTGAACGCCCATGCCTGCTATTTCAGCAATTTGCTGAGCATATTCGCCCAATCGTTTTTCATCAATTCCGTATTGCTTCTCGCCCATTAACGATTCGCCGCTCAGTTTGAGCAATATGCGTTTAAATGCTGCCATTAGATCATTTACAATTATTTCATTTACAATTTACCAATTTTTCATTAGCAAAAGTAAATAAATTGCCCGAAATGTGCAAATGCTGTTTTAAAACCTATAGAACTTTAATTTTATTTTGAAATTCTCAATAAATAAAACTTGCAAAACAGTTATTTCTTTCGATTCGGATTCGCTGGGAACCATCCTTTTTCAACACGTTTTTTTTGTTGAAACACTTCAAGAATACTCCAGAATGACGAAAATGCAAATACAGCAATTAAAATTGATAAAATTGTATCCGTAATAAGAATCGATGCAATAACTCCAACTATCCCTGTTAAAGCAAAAGCCCACCAGCATTTTGTACCAAAATAATATTCAGCTTTTATAACTATAGGATGAAATAATCCAATAATTAAAAAAGTACTTAACCCGATAATTAAACCGGTTAAATTGTTATCATTAATAAAATCCATATTTTTTTTGTAATTTTGACAAAAATACAAATTATAATCAAAAAAACGATTTTCTAAAAATAGATAAAGCTATGAATATTTTAAAATTCAGTAATGGTGACAATCTTCCACTTATGGGTCTTGGCACATGGTTGTCGAAACCAAATGAAGTGTATAATGCAGTGATTGAAGCAATTAAATGTGGATATCGTCATATCGATTGCGCATATATCTACGGAAATGAAAAAGAAATCGGGGATGCACTTCGTTTTGCATTTACCAACGGGTTGGTAAAGCGCGAAGAAATATTCATTACATCCAAACTTTGGAACAGCGATCACGCACCCGAACGTGTCGGGATATCCATGCGCAAATCATTAAATGATTTACAGCTGGACTACCTCGATTTATATTTAATGCATTGGCCGGTTGCGTTTAAAACGGGGCACGAACAAGCTAAAACTGCCAATGATCTCGCATCGTTAGACGAAATTCCGCTTGAACTTACATGGAATGCAATGGTTGAAATGAAAAATCTGGGGCTCACTAAACATGTTGGTGTATCGAATTTCAACATCGCCAAATTGAATAAATTAAGCGCTGATTCAGGAATAAAACCCGAAGTAAATCAGGTCGAACTTCATCCCTATTTTCAACAAAATGAGCTGGTTGAATATTGCCACAGCAACGAAATACTGGTTACAGCATATTCTCCGTTAGGAAGTCGTCATTTAATAAAAACGGATGAAGGCATTCAGCTTGAAAAATCGATACAAGAAATTGCTGCAAAACATAAATGTTCCGAGACTCAGGTTATGCTTGCGTGGGGAATGCAACGGAACACTTCTGTGATTCCAAAATCGGTTAATTCCAGCCGCATAATAGAAAACCTCGAAGCGATGTCGGTGCAATTGGATGCCGATGATATGCATCAGATTTCAAAACTTGAACGCGGACAACGCATGGCAAAGGGACTTTACGTGGTTTTACCGGGTGGATATTATACTTACGAAGGGATTTGGGAGAAATAACCAATTTTTATATTTGAAAGTTTGAAGTTTGTAGTTTGAAGTTTGAAAAGAAGGTCAGATTATTGTTGGAAAAGGAATTAAGAATCCTGAAAGCTCCCGAAGTGTTGGAACGGGAGAAAATTGGAAATTAAGAAATTGATATATTCAAATTTTATCAATAAATAATGCCAAATATTTAATGTCGAACATAAGTAAAAGATGAATATTGAAATTAAAATTACTTCGGATGGTTCGCACACGCTTTATGTGCCTGAAATTGATGAAAGTTACCATTCTGCTCACGGTGCTATTCAGGAATCCAGGCATATTTTTATCGAAGCTGGTCTGAAACTTTGTCAAAAAGCTGAAATTAATGTACTTGAAATTGGTTTTGGGACAGGACTGAATGCATTATTGGCTTTAGAAGAGGCTGAAATAAGTCAGAAATACATTCATTTTACAACCATCGAAAAATATCCTGTAAATTATGAAACGGCATTGCAACTAAATTATCCTGAACAACTTAAATCCGATTATCGTACTTTTTTCAATAAAATTCATTCTTGTCAATGGAATGAAATTGCGCAAATTTCTCAAAATTTCACATTGAAAAAAATTGAAATTGATTTCTTAGATTTTGAACCTGAAAATTTTTTTGATGTTATCTTTTTCGATGCATTTTCGCCTGAAAAGCAAGCTGAAATGTGGACTCAATCTCATTTCGAGAAAATTTACAGGCAGTGTAATCAGGGAGCTGTTTTGACAACTTATTGCGCCAAAGGAAATGTACGCAGAGCAATGCAAAACGCAGGTTTTATTGTTGAGCGATTGCCCGGACCTCCCGGAAAAAGGGAGATTTTACGGGCTACAAAGGCAAAAACCTGACAAATATGTGATTGTTTGGAATAATTAGAATAAAATTTAGAAACATGAGTAAAATAATGAAATAAAATTTATATCTTTGCAACTTCAAATTAAGGAAATATAATTGACTTAAAATCATACGTAACTCTTTAATTATGAATAACAAATTATTAATATTTAAATATTTATCATGTATTTAACAGCTGAAAAAAAGCAGGAAATCTTTGGTAAATACGGAAAGTCTAACACTGATACCGGCACATCTGAAGGCCAAATAGCATTGTTTTCATACCGTATCAACCATTTGACTGAACATTTAAAGTCAAACAAAAAAGATTATAGTACAGAACGCGCTCTTGTAATGTTAGTAGGTAAACGTCGTCGTCTTCTTGATTATTTGAAAGATAGAGACATTTCGCGTTACCGTGCAATTATCAAAGAACTCGGAATCAGAAAGTAATTCTGGCTTTCAAAAAAACTTTAAAGAAGGCGTTTCAAAAGCTATTTTGAAATGCCTTTTTTTATACCCCCAACCCCTAAAGGGGCTTAAAGACCAAGTTCCATTAAAGAAGTAGGGGTTATCAAATTTTCGAAATCAACACTAACTAAATTCTCCGCAAACTGACGGATTAGGAGTCATTTATGTATAAAATAGGCATTTACATACTTCAACTTGGTGTTTTCGTTGCATCTTTTTTCAATGAAAAAGCCCGAAAACTCAGAGCAGGTCAGTCTGAGGCTTTTGCTGTGCTGAAACAGAAGGTGGATGTCAATAAAAGTTACGTGTGGTTTCATGCAGCTTCGTTGGGTGAGTTTGAGCAAGGACGACCGGTGATGGAGCAATTGAAAAAAGAAAAGCCGGAAACTAAAATCCTGCTGACTTTCTTTTCTCCTTCGGGCTACGAAATTCGTAAAAACTATGCCGGAGCTGATGTGATTTGTTATTTACCGTTAGATTCTGCTCCAAATGTCCGCCGTTTTCTGAATTCGGTCAAAATTTCGAAAGCCGTATTTATAAAATATGAATTTTGGCCTAATTACATCAAAGCGTTGAAAGCCAATAAAATTCCATTTTACAGTATTTCAGCCATTTTCCGCCCCAATCAAATTTTCTTTAAAGGGTACGGGAGTTGGTATCGGAATTTATTAAAATGCTTTAATCATATTTTTGTACAAGACGAAAGTTCGTTGAAATTGCTGGCGAAATTCGGATTCAGCAACGCTACTGTTGCAGGCGATACGCGCTTCGACAGGGTTGCTGATTTGGTAAAGCAGGCGAAAACCATTCCATTGGTGGAGGCTTTTATTAAGGGTGCTGACAAAGTGATTGTAGCCGGAAGCACCTGGCCAAAAGATGAAGAATTATTGGTTGAATACCTGAAAAAACATAGCGAAATAAAATTAATACTCGTGCCGCATGAGATTCATGATTCGCATATTTCGGGGATAATAAAATTGCTCGACAAAAAACACATTCGGTTTACTGAAGCCAACGAACAAAATATTGGCGATGCTAATTGTCTGATTGTGGACACTATAGGCATGCTTTCATCGATTTATCAATATGCAAATGTGGCTTATATCGGTGGTGGTTTTGGGGTTGGAATTCACAATACACTCGAAGCAGCCGTTTGGAATGTGCCGGTGGTGTTCGGACCGAATTATCAGAAATTCCGCGAAGCGCGGGAATTAATTACCGAAGGTGGCGGGTTTTCAATTTCAGACTACAACGAACTTGAAAACAATTTCGAAAAGTTACTGAAAGGGAATAAAGCCGGAAAAATTGCAGGTGAATATGTGAAAAAGAACACGGGAGCAACAGATTTGATAATGAAAGAAATTCTATTAAAATTTCAATAGGTTAATAAAAATCCCTAATCTCATTTTATTTTGTAATTTTGTTATGAATTTTACAAATTCAAATTTTCACAATTAATCAAATGAATGATGATATACAACATTTCATTTCAGGAAAGACCAAAGTTATGTTTGGAGCAGATATCCAAGCATTCCTTGGTTACCTTAGAGCAAGCAAAGCAACAAGTTCTTTGGTTAAAGCAAATAAGCAATTCTAATATTAATAAAAAAGGTAATAAATAAAAAAAATCCCACGTTAGGGAATAGTGTCTATGTCACAAAAACCATCCATACCGAAAGGAACACGCGATTTTACGCCACAGGAAATGGCGAACCGCAACTATATTTTCAATACTATTAAAGATGTTTTTCGTCTGTACGGTTTTCAGCAAATTGAAACACCCGCCATGGAAAACCTGTCAACGCTAATGGGTAAATATGGCGAAGAAGGCGATAAATTACTTTTCAAAATATTAAATTCGGGCGATTATCTTTCTGACTTTGATAAAGATAAGCTTGATATTATTGAAGATTTGACATTGCAAAAAAGTAGAATTCTTGAAAATATTAACAATATCGAGTTTAACAATAATTTTGATCTTAAAAATTTTATCGTAAATAATTTTGATAATGAGCTTTCGGATATTGTTTTGAAAACATTAATTGTAGAAAATATAGTAGAATATGACAACCAAAATGATGAAATTATAAATATTTCAAATGAAGATTTAATACCTAAATTAAATTTAGTGACACACCAAACAATTACTGAAATTGTTAAAAATAAATTAAAAGCAGATTTTGGTATTGAAAAAGGACTTCGTTATGACCTGACGGTTCCTTTTGCCCGTTTTGTAGTACAACATCAAAACGAAATTTCGTTTCCATTCAAACGTTTTCAGATTCAACCGGTTTGGCGCGCCGATCGGCCACAAAAAGGGCGTTATCGTGAGTTTTATCAGTGCGATGTGGATGTGGTCGGAAGCGATTCGCTGTTGAACGAACTGGAATTGATACAGATTGTCGATGAGGTTTATCGTCGTTTGAAAATAAATGTGGTTATAAAAATCAACAACCGAAAAATTCTTTCGGGCATTGCGGAGATTATTGGCGAGGCCGAAAAAATTACCGATATAACCGTTGCCATTGACAAAATGGATAAAATCGGGTTGGAAAAGGTGAATGAAGAAATTGCATCGAAAGGAATTTCGGCTGATGCTATTTCCAAACTTCAACCCATTTTGAAACTCAGCGGAAGCAATGCGGAAAAGCTGGAACAATTAAAAGTCGTTCTGACATCTTCGGAAGTTGGTTTAAAAGGCGTTTCGGAACTCGAAACCATATTTGGGCTTTGCGTAGCAATGAATGTCCAAACCAGGATTGAATTAGATCTAACATTGGCACGCGGACTGAATTATTATACCGGAGCAATTTTTGAGGTAAAAGCATTGGATGTTGAAATAGGAAGCATTACCGGAGGTGGTCGATACGACAATCTGACAGGCGTTTTTGGCATGGATGGTGTTTCAGGCGTAGGCATTTCGTTTGGAGCCGACCGCATATATGATGTGCTGAATACGCTGAATTTATACCCCGAAAATTCATTAGAAAATACGCAAATTCTTTTTGTTAGCTTTGGCCAAAAGGAATTGTTGTATAGCTTGCCCTGGGTAAAAGCATTGCGGAGCAAAGGACTCAATGCCGAAATATATCCTGAAACGGCAAAAATGAAAAAACAAATGAGTTATGCTGATAATAAGCGCATTCCGTTTGTTGCTATTGTTGGCGAAAATGAAATGAATGCAGAAAAAGTGATGCTAAAAAACATGAAAACCGGAGAACAAGATTTGGTTTCGTTGGAAGAAATTTATGAAAAACTGATTTGAAAGAAGAGAAATGTAATTGAGATAATTTGATTGTAAACCTAACAGGCTTAGAAAACCTGTTAGGTTTTTTCATTTGGAAATGTTTCTGAATTTCGTTATAAACATTCTCTATAAAAGTGCTTCGAAATAATAATAAATCAGAAATCCGGCCACAATCATTTTTGAAATAGTTCCGAAAATTATACCAATAAACGATCCAAAAGCAGCTTTTATAGCTTCTTTTTTGGTTTTATTGGCCATCATTTCGCCTAAAAATGCGCCTACAAACGGCCCCAAAATAATTCCCCACGGTCCAAAAAACAATCCCACAATCATTCCCAAGGTGCTTCCAAGAACACCTTTCCTGCTCCCACCAAACTTTTTTGTACCCCAAATGGGAATAATATAATCGAGCACCTGAATTAAAACAACAATAATTGCCCAGGTAATTAAAAATTGCTCAGAAAATTGCACTTTTTTTGTTAAATGTAAAATGACTATTCCAATGTAACTAAGTGGTACGCCGGGAATTATAGGCAAAATACACCCTAAAAAACCTACAATTAAAAATAATCCTGAAATAATTATCAATAAAATATCCATTTGTATCATTATTAAAATTCATCACAAACATACAAAAAGAAGCTGATATTCATTTCATAAAACGGAAAAATGGATATTAAAATTATGCAAGAAAATAAGCAGCCTTGGAGAAAACACTGTTAAATGCTTCATTTACCAATTGTGATTTATTATCATTATACACCGGAAATGGGTTTTCATGTGAATATTCGTACTCGAAATCATTTAATTCTATTCGTTTTGCAGGCTGTACACCAACTGCCTCAATCACACCGTTGTAAGGAATCACCTTGTCTCTCTTTAATGAAACACCTTCCATCCGACTCATCATTTTATCGAAAAAACCAAATCGATCTTTGGTGCTATTGAGCGGATTTATCATGCTGTTGAAAACTTCCAGCCCTTTATCTTTTTCAAAAAAAGTTTGACTATGCGAAGGTGCTTAAAGAAGCGAGCAAGGATCTTGCGCTTGTGACGAGCTTGAATGA
>JAKLIM010000007.1 GCA_022709605.1 Bacteroidota bacterium
ACTTTAAACAACAAAGGACTTACAAATCCTATTGCCAATGAGTTTGTTGAAGCCGAAATAATAACAAATACATATGCAGTTAAGGCATTGCCAACCAACGCAATTATCAAAAGTGAAAATGAGAATTTCATTTTAGTACTCAACAAACAAGAAAATGGCAAATACTTATTTGATAAAGTGAAGGTGAAAACCGATAGACAACATGAAGGATTTACTGAAATTAACGAACCAAATGTTGACGGAATGATTTTAACAAAAGGAGTTTATAATATATCGTTGTAAAACTGAGACTTTAATGGAATAACAAAGAAAATTAAACAGATAAATTTTTAAAATTATGGCACACAAAATTGGAACTAAAGAAAACCCAATGGTATTGAAAACACCGCCAATGTCAAGTGAGTATACCATGCACGTTGATCAAAAAGACGGCAAAGATGTGCTGGTTTGTACAGTTGGAAAAACAGTTTTGCTATACAATATGGACTGTATTGACGACTTGCATACTATGTTAAAAAAGCACGGTGATTGGATGGAACTTGGAAGTGCTGACGTACAAAAACCGGCAAAAGAAGGAACAGTTGAAGCCTGGGGACGAGCAGAAAACAATCCTGCGGGTGGTTGGTACGGTCTAAAAAAGGGTCTTCGCGGGCGTTTCGGAATGTACATACCTCCACTCATGGAAGCACTCGGACTTGCAGAAGTTACCCACGATGCGAAAGGAAATAAAATGAGGGCAAAATAGCAGTGTAATATTTATAAATATTATTAACAGGTGACATAAAATGCATGAGAAAATGGTTATGATTTTCTCATTTTATACTTTAAAATTTGGTTGGGTTTGTACAATAAGAATACCAGAAAACACTCAAGTTATAAATTATTTTTTACTGTTTTAATAAAATTTGAATAACATGGAAGATGTTAAAATTATCAATATTACTCCGGAAAACATTGGAGAATATGGTGTTTGTGGATATAAGGATGTAAATAAACACATTGAATTAAGAAAGAAAATTGAATGGTTTAAAGAATTCTATCCAAAGGGATTAAGAATGAAAATTGTATTCTCTCAAAAAGGTGGTTATCAGGGCATGTTGGAATATATTCCCGGAAAATATGCACATCGTCCGGTTAATGCAGACGGATATATGTTTATTCATTGTGTATTTGTAGGATTTAAAAACGAATATAAGGGCAAGGGATACGCCTTATCGTTATTGAATGAATGTATCACAGAAGCTAAAGATTCAGAAATGCTTGGAGTTGCTGTGGTTACAAGAAAAGGTCCTTTTATGGTGCATAATGATATTTTTTTAAAGAAAGGGTTCCAAATTGTTGATAATGCAAAACCTGACTTTGAGTTACTGGTATTAAAATTTGATGAGAAATCAAAAGATCCATGTTTTAAGCAAAACATGGATGAAAATTTAAATGAATACAATGATGGTTTGACAATTATGCGTTCGGCACAATGTCCTTATACCGAAAAAAATGTAAACGCAATAATTGAATCTGCTAAAATAATGAATTTAAAAACTAAATTGGTTGATTTACAAGATGCGAATGCAGTACAAAATACACCATGTGCGTTTGGTTCATTTTGTCTCATTTATAATGGAAAAATTATAAGTCATCATCCCATTAGCAATACAAGATTTGAAAACATAATGAAAAAGGAAATCAATGTTTAACGATTAAATTTATTTTCATGGAACCTTTGCTCATAGCACCTTGTGGAATGAATTGCGAAATTTGTATAGGTTATATCAGAGAAAAGAATAAATGTCCGGGTTGCAACGCAATGAACGAAGAAAATGCAACTTATTGTAGAAAATGCACATTAAAAAATTGTCCGATTCTAAAAGATAGAAACCTGAAATTCTGTTCGGATGCGTGTGAAAAATATCCTTGTACACGATTAAAGAATCTTGATAAGAGATATAGAACAAAATATGGAATGAGCATGTTAGAAAATCTTGTGATTATCAAAAATGTAGGAGTTGAGAAGTTCGTCGAATCGGAACAAAACAGATGGAAATGCCCAAAATGCGGAGAATTACTTTGTGTTCATAGAATTGATTGTTTAAAATGTGGTGAAAAAAGAAACAACTTATTTCTTACGAAATCAATTACCAAATTATGATCGAAATTTTCAAATTGAATTTGATTTATGAAAAAAAACTTATGCATTATTATTGTCATTATTATTAATGCAAACTTGTTTGGTCAAGGTAATGAAATTTTCAATAATACTAAAATACACGTCGTAAAACTTACCACATTGAATTCTACTGATTGGGATAGTATTGTTAACAGATATTATGCTAAAATATACACTCCACTTCGAGTAGAAATTGACGGAATCGTTATAGATTCAGTTGGTGTACGCATCAAAGGAAACAGTTTTTACCCTCCAACCATGGGCAAAAATAAATATCAGCCTTTCAGACTAAAATTCGGAAAATTCAAAGATGGTCAACGCTTTGATGGATTAAAGGATGTGAATTTGCACATGCATGATTTATTGACAAATTTTGTAGGATATGATTTATGGCGCACAAGTAAGCTTGTAGCGCCAAGGACATCATTTGCGAAAGTTTATTTCGATAATGTGTATTTAGGTTTTTACATGTTTGTAGATGAAGTTGACAAAACTTTTCTAAAGAGCAACTACGGGAATAATGATGGAAACTTATTCAAAGCTGATGAAAAAATGGCCAATTTATCGTGGCTGGGCTGGGATCAATCTGCATATAAATCATATAAACTTGAAACTAATGAGACTGAAAACGATAAATCAGATTTGATTGTTTTACTAAATTCCATTCATAATACGCCTGATAACACACTTCTTGATTCAATATCATCGTACTTAAATATCGATGCTTTTATAAATTCGTTGGTGATTGAATTGTATATCTGTAAAAGAGACGCATTTTATGACTCTGGTCACAATTATTTTCTATATCATAATACCGCTACCAAAAAGTTCGAATATATTCCATGGGATTTAGATAATAGCTTTCAGGTTCTTGATCCTTTCAATTTGAATTTTGTATCCGGTTCCGGAATGATTAATAATTCGACTATTTCAAAAATAATAAATGTACCCTCATTGAATAGTCTCTATTATCAAACAACATGTCAGATGATTAATTCTTCGGCATTTGGGGAAGAAAGACTACTTAAACTGATTGATGATACAGAAACATTTTTAAAACAAAATTCTTTGAGTTTCAATTTTAATACCGGATATACAATAAACCAGGTTAAGGATTTTATTTCGGGAAGAAAAAGCAAAATAGAAAAAGACTTTAACACCTATAATTTCACATGTAATTATACTAATGGAATTCAAAACAATGCATACGAAAATGTATTTACTGTAAGTCCTAATCCTACAAGTAGTTATATTTGTATTAACGGAATTCAAAAAAACACATTTAAAACATATCAAATTTACAACCTGGTCGGTTTGAAAGAAATTGAAGGTAACTATTCCGACATTGTTGATATAAGGAGTTTGAAAGCAGGGATTTATATTTTAAGTTTAATATCAAATAATGCAAAAAATATTAATTT
This sequence comes from Bacteroidota bacterium, assembly GCA_022709605.1. GTDB lineage: Bacteria > Bacteroidota > Bacteroidia > Bacteroidales > Paludibacteraceae > Paludibacter. The sequence continues at coordinate 3,586 of JAKLIM010000007.1, forward strand.
TAAGATAGTTAAGAAATAGCGTAGTTTAAAAAAACAGCAAATAACACATTTTATTTTCAAATAGTTTAAAATAAATACAATGCATATTTAGAACTGATAAGTAAATTCAAAGACTTCCAGCACATTTTGTATAAATTTCAGATTAATAGAAAAAATCTAAGTTAAAAGAAAGCAATTAAAAAAATTTATCTCCCAAATTCTTCAAAAATTTTCATTCCCTTTTCTACCGTTTTTACATCCAAAAAAACAACCGAACGTCGTCCGTTTTGTTCCCGGAGTTGACATTGGCGCGGATGTTGGGTCATGTATTGCAGGATTTTTCCGAAATTTTCAGATTTGTAGTATGCCGATTTGGGGTTGGCAACTAAAAATGCAATCATTTTTTCATTTTTCAACACCAATTTTTCAACTCCGAAACGCATGGCTATCCAGCGCAATCGAACCACAGCCAATAAACTTCTGCTGATCTCGGGCATTTTACCAAACCGGTCTTCCAATTGCTTCTCGAATTCAATTAACCCGGCTTCATTGCTTACAGTGTCTAATTCACGATACAAATTGATACGTTCAGAAACATTTTCGATATATTCGTTGGGGAACAATAATTCCATATCAGAATCTATCTGACAATCGGAAACATAGGTCGATGAACTTTCTTCAGCAGCTTTTTCATCGGCATACAAATCGGCAAATTCTTCATCTTTCAATTCGTGAACCGCTTCATTCAGAATGCGTTGATACGTTTCGTAACCCAAATCGGCAATAAAACCGCTTTGTTCGGCACCAAGCATATTTCCGGCTCCTCGAATGTCCAAATCCTGCATGGCAATGTTGAAACCGCTGCCCAATTCGGTAAAAGTTTCGATGGCATGTAACCGGCGGCGTGCTTCAGGAGTGAGCAAACTGAGCTCTGGCGCAAGCAGGTAGCAGTATGCTTTTCGGTTGCTGCGCCCTACCCTGCCCCGCAACTGATGTAAATCGCTGAGACCAAAATTTTGCGCATTGTTGATAATGATTGTATTCACATTGGGGATGTCAATTCCCGATTCAATAATGGTGGTGGCTACAAGTACATCGTATTCATAATCAATAAAATCGACAATGATTTCTTCCAGTTTATCCGATGGCATTTGACCATGACCAACAGCCACGCGAACTCCCGGAACAACCCTACGAATCATGGCTTCGATGGTGTAAATATTTTGTATTCTGTTGTTTACAAAAAACACCTGCCCGTTTCGGTTCATTTCTAGTTGAATGGCTTCGCGGATCACATCTTCGTCGTACAAATGAATTTCGGTTTGAACAGGATAACGGTTGGGCGGCGGTGTGTTTATAATCGACAAATCGCGTGCGCCCATCAACGAAAATTGCAGCGTTCGCGGTATCGGTGTCGCTGTCATGGTCATTGTATCCACGTTTACCTTCATTTCTTTCAGCTTTTCTTTGACCGTTACGCCGAATTTTTGCTCCTCATCAATAATCAACAAGCCCAAATCTTTGAACTTCACATTTTTACTGACTAACTTATGCGTGCCGATTAAAATATCTATTTCGCCTTTCGATAAGCGCTCCAACACTTCTTTAGTCTGCATGGCATTACGGGCGCGACTCAGGTATTCCACTGTACACGGAAAATCTTTCAACCGGTCTTTAAACGTTTTATAATGTTGCAAAGCCAAAACGGTTGTCGGCACCAAAACCGCCACCTGCTTGTTGTCGGCTACCGCTTTAAAAGCGCCACGGATAGCCACTTCTGTCTTTCCAAAACCCACATCGCCGCATACAAGCCTGTCCATGGGCAATTCCTTTTCCATGTCTTTTTTTACATCTTCGGTCGCTTTTACCTGATCGGGCGTATCTTCGTAAATAAAAGATGCTTCGAGTTCCTGCTGCAAATATGTATCGGGCGAATATTGAAAACCCTGTTCGGCTTTGCGTTTGGCATATAATTTTATCAATTCACGGGCAATATCTTTTACTTTAGATTTGGTTCGTTCTTTCAAACGTTCCCAGGCACCGGAACCCAATTTATTAATTCGTGGTGCTTCGCCTTCTTTCCCTTTGTATTTCGAAATGCGGTGTAACGCATGAATACTTACAAAAATAATATCATCATCTTTGTAAATAAGTTTCACCATTTCCTGCATTTTTCCGTTCACATTGGTATGCACCAAACCTCCGAAAGTTCCCACGCCGTGATCTACGTGAACCATGTAATCACCTATGCCTAATTGATTTAGCTCTTTCAGTGTCAATACCACTTTTCCCTGACGGGTTTTGTCAGTACGAAGCTGGTATTTATGAAAACGGTCGAAAACCTGATGGTCGGTATAACAAAGTATCGATAAATCGTGGTCGATAAAACCTTCGTGAAGCGTATCTTTAACCGCCTGAAAATGAATATTATCTCCGCGGTCGTCGAAAATAGTTGCAATTCGGTCGGTCTGCTTTACACTGTCGCTCAACATATAAATTTTGTACCCTTCCGATTGAAATTTTTTCAGATTATCGGCTATCAAATCAAAATTCTTGTGAAAAATAGGTTGTGGTGAGGTATTGAATTGAATCTGATTTTTAGCACGATAATGCGATTTTTCACCCAATTCAATTTTTTTGAACGGAATAATTTGTTCCAAAAAATCATCTCCGGTAATTCTGCGATGATGTAAATCCGGTGCTTTCAGCTCACCTTCATTGGCTTTTACCAGTGCTTCATCGTAAAGTTGATTCATCCGATCGCGAACAAAAGTAACATCCGAAAAACACAGCAGGGTATTTTTTGAAATGAAATCGAAAACCGAAACATGCGGTGATTTTGTATCGCGCAATAAATCAGGAATAATTTCAATTTCTACGCGCCTTTCTTTCGACAACTGCGTTTCGATATCAAAAATACGTATCGATTCAATTTCATCACCAAAAAAATCGCAGCGATAGGGCAATTCGTAAGCATACGAAAAAATATCGACGATGCTACCCCGAATCGAATACTGTCCGGGCTCATATACAAAGTCAACCCGCTGAAATCCATATTCATGCAACATGTCGGACAAGAAATCGATGCTCAGACTTTCGCCCGTTTTCAGTTTCAGCATGTGGGTTTTCATTCCATTTGCCGAAATTACTTTTTGCATTAACGACTCCGGATAACAAATCACAATGCATGGTAACGAATTATTAGCAAGCCTGTTAAGTACTTCTGTGCGCAATATTTCGTTGGATGCATCGAGCTGACTTAACTTGATGGCGCGTTTGTATGATGAAGGGAAATAATAAACTTCGTCGGGCGATAGGATTTGTTTTAAATCGTTGTATAAATACGCCGCATCATCGGCATCATTCAGTACAATAATCTGATTATGAGGATTTGCCTTGAAAAAAGAAGCAAGAATTAACGCATACGAAGATCCGCTCAAACCCGATAATTTCAGGTTCGATTCTTTTGATTCCGCCCATCCCACAAGCGCTTTAACCTGGGGATGAAGAGCGTATAACTGTTGCAAATCAATAAGTTGCAAGTTTAATAATTTTAAGTTCCGTCACCGGAATGTGAATGAAATACGAGATGCAAAGATAATATTAAATTGCGAATTACCTGTTCCGAAATAGTTAATGAAAGATTTCCTTAAAAATGTACTTTGTAACATTTGCCAAAATATGTATCTTTGTACACTGTTAATAATGAGTTGCATTTAGAACTCATTATTGATATAATTAAATCATCAATAATTTTTGAATAATTGCATGATTTAAACTTCTCAAATTAAAATCAACATCATTTTTGGTTCGTATTTACTAATTGAATCTACATATTAAGAAATATGCTCTTCAACTCTTTTGATTTCGCGGTTTTCCTTCCGGTAGTTTATTTGCTTTATTGGTTTGTATTCAATAAAACGATAACACTTCGCAACTTTTTTCTACTTGCAGCCAGTTATGTTTTTTATGGTTTTTGGGACTGGCGTTTTGTGTCATTATTGCTTTTCAGTTCATTTGCCGATTATATTCTAGGTTTGCAAATGCAAAAAGCCGATGACGAACCCCGCAAGCGAAAAATGTGGTTGTACTCCAGTTTAGCCATAAATTTTGGCATCCTTTGTTTTTTTAAATATTACAACTTTTTTGTCGAAAGTTTTGTCAGTACGTTCACATTATTCGGAAGTGAACTTAATTATGAGCCTTTAAAAATCATTTTGCCGGTTGGAGTCAGTTTTTATACCTTTCAATCAGTTACATATATCATCGGAATTTATCAACGCAAAATAAAGCCTACCAATAAAATTATTGACTTTCTGGCTTATGTGAGCTTTTTTCCGCAATTGGTTGCAGGTCCCATCGAACGTGCTCAACATTTTTTACCTCAGTTTCACTCGAAAAAAGTTTTCAATTATCAGGATGCCCGCAGTGGTTTGCTTTTAATCACTTTCGGCTTATTCAAAAAATTATTAATAGCCGACAGGTTGGCCGTTTTTATCGATGGCACTTATTCAAACATTCCTGAAGCGAACGGAATTTCATTAATTTTTGCCACTTTATTTTTTGCGTTTCAATTGTATTTCGATTTCTCTGCTTATTCCGATATTGCCATCGGAACTGCACGCTTATTGGGATTCGAATTGCTGACAAACTTTCGCAGACCCTACCTTTCAAAATCATTTTCGGAATTTTGGACCCGTTGGCACATTTCATTGTCGAGCTGGTTTCGCGATTATGTTTATTTTCCATTGGGAGGAAGTCGCAAAGGTGCGCGGCGAACAGCTATAAATGTAATGATTGTATTTATGCTCAGTGGTTTATGGCATGGAGCATCGTGGAATTTTGTAATCTGGGGCAGTTTAAATGGTTTGTTTTTAATTGTTTTCGATAAAATTTTCAAACTGGAAAAGGTATCCGGATTTAAACACGTATTTGCTTCATTATTTGTTGTATTAAGTTGGGCAATCTCATTGATATTTTTCAGAGCACATACTTTTGGAGATGCAATATCAGTATTTCAACATTTAGGTTTCGCAAACATGCAAAATTTATATAATTTCGGTTTGAAAAGTATGGAATTCAATTTTGTAATATATCTTATTATTGGAATGATGGCTTTTGAGTTATTTGCCGAAAAAGCAGGTGAAAAATTACAGGTACAATTCTATTCAACCAAGGGTATAATTCGATGGAGCTTGTATTTGATATTAGTTTTAAGTATTATTTTTCTGGGAGCATACGGTTCGAATAACGACAACACCTTTATTTATTTTCAATTTTAAATCATGGCAAACACAAAAAAACCGGTTAAAAATTCGAAGCAAGTTAAGCCTGTAGTCGAACAAATTACCCGTAAAAATAAAACGATTTACAATTTACTGCTCAAAGTTATTATTGTTGGGGCTGTGGTAATAAGCATTTTAGTTTTTACCGATTCGAAAGGGTTTTTCAATCCCGATTACAGCAACGACCATACCCGCAGAAAATGGAATGCATTTTACGAATTTACCAAACATCAACCCGTCGATGTGGTTTTGGTCGGCAATTCGCATTTATACACCGGTATGAGTCCCGAAAACTTATCTAATGCGCTGGGTGCAAGCAGTTTTATTCTGGCATCACCCGGAACAACGATGACGGATGCCTATTTTTGCCTGAAAGAAGCCATTGAAGTTTACAAACCTAAAATAGCAGTTGTTGAAACCTATACGATGAATAATTACGTCAACCACGATTTAAAAGCGGGTGGACTTTCCGACCAGTTTAAAAGTTTCTCAGCCCGTAAAAACATCCCACAGAAACTAAGTTCTACACCTTTGCTTTTCAAATCGGATAATTATTTACCGGCCTGGTCAAACACCATTCGAAACCACAGTTTTATTTTCAATGACAAAAATCAAATCAATAAGAATATTCAATTGATGAAAGAAAAAGAACCTGAAAAACACGGACTTTATCTGGGACGATACATTCGTTTTACGAGTGGCATCGAAGATTCTACTTTGTTGAAATACAACAAACCCGGATTTATAGCTAATGATTACAGCAAACATTTGGCGAGCGAAGAAGCAAAAAAATACCTGCAGAAAACAATAAAAATATGTAAGGATAACAATATCAAGCTTGTATTCTTAACATTACCAATGTATTATCGACATGTACATAATTACGAAGCTTATAAAAATGATATGAAGCTTGCAATGAGTGATGAGCAGCAAAACTGGCTCGATTTACAATTACCCTACGATACAACAGCTTTTACGCCTGCATGTTTCGAAAACACTGTAGGCGAAAATCAGCACATGACCTATTATGGTTCACGGGTGGCAGCTTATAAACTGGCTAATTTTATAAAATCTAAATTTCCGGGTGTTTTAACCGACAGGTATGCCGACGTAAAGTGGAAACAGATTTTTTATGCAAGCGATGGTTATTTTGAAAATTATTCGCCCGAAAAAGACGGTGTGAGTCAAGTTCTATTGCAAAATAAGGAAATTTCGACGGGTATTGTTTTGAAAGAAATGATTCTGGTGCCTACAGAAGGTTCTAAAAAACTAATATTGAAAATAGACAAGAAAAACACACAACCAATGTACGGAAAATCAATGAAAGTGATTGCTCAATCTGTTTACAACGGTCAGCAAGTTATGATCGAAATACAGGTAAATTGTAATTTATCGTACGATCCGTCGCTTCATTACGTATTTGAATCTGAGCCACTTAATCCGGAAATTACTATTCAGGGAATCGCAGGAATCAGTTTATTATAAAAATATAATTTGGAGGGATAATTCTACTAAAAGGTAATATAAAACAATAATTTGAAATTTTATTGCCTGAATTTACTTGATTGTATTTTTCATCTTTACCATTTGTCCAAATTTCTAAAAATTAAAGCGAAAAATCCCAAAATAAAGTGCCGTTTTCTATGCTGTTAACCATTTCTTTATCAATATCTAAACTGCTAAAATAGAGTTGAGTTTTGAAATCAATTTTTAGATAGTTCGAAAACAACTTATTGTATCTACTGCGGTCGTGAACTCCTGCTGCCAGAAAATGATACTTTTGGCTGAATGCAATTTTTCGGGCTCGCGAAATCAATAATTCCAGCGCATCTTCAAATCCTTCATCGTAGGTAAAAAGTCTCACATACAAGATCTTAATACTTTCATTCAGTTGTGGTAAATTAAATATCGGAACAATTTTATTGGTAAAATTTATCCCCTTTTGTAAAACTTTTAAATAATTCGGAATATCAATTAAAATATCCTGCTTGTAATTTTCTGCATCAGTCAATGCAAGTGCAGCTACAATTTTTCCTTTATACGAAGCTGTTAAAACCTTGGTTTCGTTATATTTATCTTCATACAAAGCGGTGGAAAATGAAAACTCATTAATAAAATCATTGAAAATTTCTAAATTTGGTTTTTCTAATTCGTTAACAATATACTTTTTACTTTTTTTCTCGATAAACGAAGGGATAATCTGATACACATTGAATGTGCTACCTCCAAATACGTGCGGAAAAAGCAGCCTGCCCGACAGAAATGGCATGACTGAATTATTGCCTTCCACAATTGTACCAAACAACAAACGGGCATTCAGCGAAATCAATTTTTGATGAACAGTTTTGCCCAACCTTGCGGCAAGTGTCGATTTTTTATAATCGGGATGTACCCTGAAATCGCTGATATAATGCGCTACTTCATGTTTATGATTCAACAAAACATTCATTTCGGTAATTGTACACGATCCTATTATTTCAGTTCCTTTTTGAGCAACAATGGTGTAATATTTACCTCTTTTTTCTAAAAGTCTGAAAAAATCAGGTTGTCTGTCAATTCTGATTGAGATTCGACCAATCATCGGCGTCAATGATGTTAGTCGTAAAAGTCCCTCATTATCAGATGAGTTTCCATCGCGAAATATTATGGAATGTTCTGTTTGGTTATTCATTATGGAATTAAATTTGATAAATTTCAAATAGACTACAAAACTACTAAAATACTATTATTTAACATCTAAAAAAATGATTTAGTTACAGGTGAACTTAATGGGTAAAGATGTGTTTAATGAGGATTAAGTTTGAAAAAAATAAATTAAATGTCAACTGTTTCAGAAAAAATGCCGGTGTTATTTGTCGGACACGGTAACCCGATGAATGCTATTTCAGAAAACGAATTTACAAAAACCTGGCAACAGTTGGGCAAAACTTTGCCTCGTCCAAGAGCAATTTTATGTATTTCGGCACATTGGGAAACGCGGGGAACTCGCCTGACTGCAATGGCCAAACCAAAAACAATTCACGACTTTGGAGGATTTCCACGTGAGCTGTACGAATTTGAATACCCGGCTCCCGGCGAACCTCGACTTGCAACAGAATTACAAAACCAACTTACAAAATGTCCAATTCATCTCGATTTGAATGATTGGGGTTATGATCATGGTGCGTGGAGTGTTATAAAACACATTTATCCTGAAGCCGACATACCCATGATTGAAATGAGTATTGATTATACTCAAAAACCTGAATATCACTATCAATTGGCTAATGAACTGGCATTTTTACTTACCCGCGGAATATTGATATTGGGTAGCGGCAATATTGTCCACAACCTCCGTGAAGTGAATTGGCGTGATGAAAATGCAGCTTACGACTGGGCAACCGAAACCAATGAAAAAGTGAAACAAGCCATTTCTGATACTGATCATCAGGCTTTAATTGATTTTCGAAATCAAAATTCGGCCTTTCAAAAATCGGTCCCTACCGCCGAACATTATATTCCGCTACTATATGCACTCGGTTTACAGTCCAAAACTGACTCGATACGTTTTTTTAACGATAAAATTGTTATGGGATCGTTATCAATGACCGGTTTATTGATACAAAGTAAATAAAAAACACTACATTTGGACATCGAAAATTTCAGTCAAACTCCCTGATTAAAAAACCCTAAGTAAAGTTTCTATAAATGCAGAAACCGTAAAAACGAAAAAATGCTACAATCAATTATAGTTTATATTTTAATATTTGCAGTAGTGGTTTATACCATTTATTCCCTTGTAAAAAGTTTGCGAAAAAAAGAAAAATCTCCCTGTGACGATTGCAATGGTTGTGATCTGAAAAGAGAATTGACGAGCAAACTTCATGATTATCAACACGAAAATCAATGTGGTACAAAAAGTAAATAATTTTCAGTTAATATTAAAATAAAATTGCTACCTTTATAATTTTATTATGAAAATTATATCTAAAAAAGTGTTTCAGTTGAAAACAATATGAAATTTCAAACGTTAAATTACTTAATTAAAATAAATTAACCGGATATTTTTAAGTTAATATCCGGATAAAACAGAAAAACTTTAAAATTTATGAAGATTCACGAGTATCAATCAAAAGAAATTTTTTCGCGCTATTCCATTCCTGTCACTAACGAAACTGTTTGTTATACAGCAGATGAAGTGGTAGCAGCTACTACAAAATTTGGATTGCCCGTAGTAGTTAAAGCGCAGGTACTAACCGGAGGGCGTGGTAAAGCCGGTGGTGTAAAATTAGCCCGAACTATTGAAGAAGCCCGAGAGGCTGCCGAAAAAATTTTGGGTATGGACATTAAAGGCTATACAGTTGAAAAAGTATTAGTTGCCGAAGGTGTAAAGTTCAATTCCGAATTTTATGTCGGACTGACCATCGACCGGAATTCCAAGTCGGTAATTTTCATGGCAAGCTCCGAAGGTGGCGTCGAAATTGAAGAAGTAGCCAAAGAAAACCCGGATGCAATACATAAATTTGTTATCGATCCCGATTTAGGAATGACCTCTTTCGTTGCACGCAAAATTGCTTTCAAACTTTTCAATGACTTTTCGCTTGTTAAACAAGCCGTTGATTTATTTCAAAAATTATATCAGATTTTTCTTGACACCGATGCCTCGTTGGTCGAAATTAATCCATTAGTTGTCACCGATGCAGGCAATTTACTTGCATTAGACGGTAAAATGAATTTCGATGATAACGCTTTGTATCGTCAACCGGCCATCGAAGCGCTGAACGAACCCGACGAAGATGAGAAAAAGGAAATTGCAGCCAAAGATAGTGGACTGACATACATAAGATTAGACGGAAATATTGGTTGCATGGTCAATGGAGCAGGTTTGGCAATGGCATCGATGGATGTAATTAAGTATTTTGGTGGTAATCCGGCCAATTTCCTCGATATTGGTGGAAGTTCAAGTCCGCAAAAAGTGATTGATGCCATGAATTTGCTTATGTCCGATAAAAATGTGAAAGTGATTATGATCAACATTTTCGGTGGAATTACCCGTTGCGACGATGTGGCGCGCGGATTAGTTACCGCACTCGATCAAATGAAAGTTGATATTCCAATTGTTATCCGTTTGTCGGGTACCAATGCCGAAGAAGGTCTCCGCATCATTAGCGAAAAAAATCTCCCGATAGTTAATTCGTTAAGCGAAGCAGCCAAAGAAGCCATTAGATTAGTCAATAATTAATAAAAAAGTTTCAGGTTTCTTGTTCCTTGTTTCAGGTTGTTGTAATGTTAGATTTTACATTATACAAAACAAATTTAAACACGAAACATGAAACGCAAAACGTGAAACACGAAATAAAATAAAGCCATGAGCATATTAATAAATAAAAGCACAAAATTAGTCGTTCAGGGAATTACCGGACGCGACGGTAGTTTTCATACCGGAAAAATGAAAGCGTATGGTACAAACGTTGTAGCAGGTGTTTCGCCCGGAAAAGGCGGACAAACTGTACACGACATTCCGGTTTTTAACACCGTGGAAGATGCTGTAAAAGCCACCGGTGCAAATACGTCTGTTATTTTTGTACCCGCTCCACTTGCAGGCGATGCTATACTCGAAGCTGCCGATGCCGGAGTTGAATTGGTAATTTGTATTTCGGAAGGCGTACCTACATTAGACATGGTAAAAGCCACTTCGTATCTAAAGAAAAAAGGCGTCAAACTGATTGGTGCCAATTGCCCGGGACTCATAACTCCTGAAGAATCGATGATTGGAATTTTGCCCGGAAATATATTTAAAAAAGGAAACGTAGGTTTAATGAGCCGCAGTGGCACTTTAACCTATTTAATGGTAAGTCTGCTTACATCAGCCGGACTGGGACAAAGTACTTGCGTAGGAATTGGTGGCGATCCGGTAGCAGGATTATATTACCAGGAATTACTGCAAATGTTCGAAGACGATCCTGAAACTGAAGCCATTGTACTGATTGGTGAAATTGGTGGCGATGCCGAAGAACGTGCTGCTCAATACATTAAAGATCACATTACGAAACCGGTTGTTGCGTTTATCGCCGGACAAACTGCTCCTCCGGGCAAACGGATGGGACATGCCGGAGCCATTATTTCGAGTGGAAGCGGAACAGCTGCCGAAAAAATTGCAGCTTTCGAATCAATAGGTGTACCTGTTGCACGTTTACCAATCGAATTACCCGAGCTGGTTAAGAAAAGACTTGCTGAACGAAAATAAAAAAACAATCTTCTGATAAAGCAAAAATCCTGTTTAAAAGCCTGATACAATCATTCTTTTTAAACAGGATTTTTTATTTGATTTATTTCAAATAAAACGATGTATTGTTGAAATTATTCAATCTGAAATTGAATCGATTGAAACTAATTTTTGTACTACTGCATATATTGTAAGACCGGAAACTGATTTTATACCTGTTTTTTGTGATATATTTTTTCGGTGCGAAATGACAGTATGGGTGCTTATATTTAATTTATCAGCTATTTCTTTGTTGGCCAAACCTGTCGCTAAAAGTTTTAAAACATCCGTTTCCCGATTGCTCAGCACTTCCTGCAAAGCATTTTGATCATTTTCAGAAGTATCTTCTAACAGTTTTTTTATGTTTGAAATTATTATATCCGGAGTTTCGGAAATAGTAATTAAACCATCGAACAAATAAAGATTTTTGGGGTCGTACCACGAATAAATTAACCCAATGGTTTTAAGGTTATTATGTTGACTTTTCAGTGTTTTGAAGTATTTCGGATTACTGAGAATAAACGATGGATTGACAATCAGAAAATCATACTTTTTTCTGAAAAGAATTTGCTCCAGGTCGTCGAACGATGGACAAATAGTAACCTGACATTTAAGTTCGGATTTATTCAGAATTCCGATCAAACCTTCAGTTAAAATCGATGACGATTCGACTAATACAATATTAATCATCCTGTTCATTTCGATTTATTTAATTGAGATTCCATTTCTGAAACCAAAGGAATTAAAATCAACTCTTCAATTTGTGAATGTATATTTAAATCGTTTTCGAGATCAAAAAGTTTTAAAATTAATTTTCTTCTCAAAATCTGGTCGTCTTTATAAGGTAAATATTTAATCAAAAGGTTTTTCAGGTCGTTGAGTTTGTCTTCAATATCGCTGTGATGTTCCTGATACTCTTTGGCAGAATATATTTGAGGTTTTCTTGTCGAAGTTGGATTGATTCGTTGTTCATAAAGTTCCAGCACATAAGGATGTACAACTTTATTTTCATACTCCAAATGCTCGGCGACTTCATTAAAGTAATCAAGAAAAAACCGGGGAACTAAAGCCATTTCTTTGTGGTCATTAATTTCGGCCATTTGATGTATGGTTCGAAGTATATTCGGATAAATCTCGTCGGTATAAAACTTATGATTATTTTTTAAATACTTGATAATGTTTAATATATCATGGTGTGTTAACGGATCTTTGGGCGTATATTTTACGCCATTGTAAAGGTTTGCAAAGGTCAGAAAGAGTTCAGGATTCAAATCATTTTCCTCACAAAGCTTTTTTACCGATTTGTCCTTCACGGGTACATTCATCCCAAAATGTTCAGCCAAATGCAGCAGATATGGATTATTGAAAATAATATCCGACATTTTCAGATCGGAAGTAATGTAAATATTATTTGTTTGGAACATTTCTTTTTAATATTATTTGAAATTGAGAAAATGGAAAAAAGGAAATAGAAAATTAGAAAATTAGAAAATAAGAAATTGATATGATGAATATTTTTGAATTTCAAAAATTTCATTACTTTTTCAATTCAATACTTTTTTATTAAATTAAAATCAGAAAATCAAATTCTTCTTGTTACACCATACGAAGGAACGCTTTCATGACGATAACGGTTAATTGCGGTCACAACAAAAGTATAATTTCCTTTAAATTTTTCATCAAACTCCCTAATGTCGATACAATTATCTGTAGTACGGGCAATTATATTGGACGGATCGTTCATATCACCAACTTTTTTGCCTTTGAAAGCATAAACCACGTAGTACATAACTTTACAACCACCATCTTCATCTACCTGATCCCAAATCAAATACGTTTCATCACGATCTTTTATGATTTTAATATTTTGAGGTTGAGCCGAAGGTTCACCTACAATGTTACGATTTACCGGACTTAGTGCCGGGTATTTATAAAAAGATTTGGCCAGACTGTCGTTCAATCCCTGAAGATTTTTCAAAAAAGTTTTTACGCTGAAAAATGCAGAACCATCAACCTGAGGATATTGTTGATTCATTCTCATCTGTCTCATTAATTCGTTTGGCTTAGTCCAAGCTTTAACTTTGCTTAATTCTAATGCCGAAGCATAATGTCCGATATAAAGATTTTTGCCGTACGAATTTTCACTCCACCATTTTACAAGCACCTCATAATCTGCTACTTTTTTACCAATTTCCCAATAGATTTGAGGCACCACATAATCAATGGTTCCTTCCCTGAGCCATTTCAGAATGTCGGCGTATAAATCATCGTAGTTCTGAATGCCGGCACGAGTTGCTGAACCCTTTGGATCTACATTATCATTGCGCCAAACACCGAAAGGCGAAACACCAAACTCAACCCACGGTTTTAAGCTTTTAATTGTTTTCTGTAGTTCGGCAATCACTAAATTTACATTGTTCCTTCGCCAGTCCTCTTTTTGCTCGGGACTGAAGCCTCGTGGATTTCTTTTAAAACTCACATCATCCGGAAACTTTTCATCATCCACCGGATACGGATAAAAATAATCGTCGAAATGAATCGCATCAACATCGTAACGCTCAACAATATCTTCCACAACAAGGTTCAAAAATTCGCGTGTTTCGTCCAATCCCGGATCGAAATAATATTTTCCACCATACCGCACAAATAAGTCCTTGTTTTTATAGTACAAATGTTTCTTACTAAGCAAATCGATATTATCGCTGTTCGTAACGCGATACGGATTGAGCCATGCATGTACTTCGATACAACGTTTATGTGCCTCATCTATAATAAATTGCAACGGGTCGTAATACGGATTGGGTTTATTGCCTTGTTTTCCGGTCAGCCAGTTCGACCAGGGTTCCAATTGCGATGGATAAAACGTGTCAGCTGTTGGTCTGACCTGAAGATAAATTGCATTAATATTGTTTTGTGATAATTTATCAAGCATTAATCGCATTTCATCGCGTTGGGCTTTTGGTGAAATATTGCGCTGACTTGGCCAATCAATATTAGCTACAGTGGCAACCCATACTGCACGCATTTCATGCTTTTTATTTTGCGAAAATGAAGTTATATTGTTGAATATCAGAACAAATAGTAGAATTATTGTAAAACGCATATTTTTAAGAATATTAATATTTTGTAGAATTATATCAACACAAAGATAATTATTTAATTTATTATTTTGAAATAAGTAAAACTTATAAATCAATTTAAATTCTTAAAAAATGAATTGTATAAATTTGAAAATCTGCCAATTGTAATATTTCAAAAGCGTATTTTGTATTAAAAATAGAATAAGTTTTACATTTTGACACAATTATAATATTTTATGGTTAATTTTGCCAATGTTATGTGATGATAGATTAAAGAGCAACCCCGATAGCTATCGGGGAAAGAACAAAGAACAAATACAAGAAAGATAAAAATCAATGGTTTGCAATATTCAAATTGCAAGCTAATTATAAAATAAGTTATTATAACAATATAATGTTGTATTAAAATTTATATAACATGTAGTAGATGTTATTTTTATTAAATCGTAAATAGTACATCGTAAAATGGTAAATACATAATATTGATAATTTCGGAATAGAAAAAAAATATATTTTATGAAAAAACAACTCAAAATAGCCTTGGTTGCTCACGATAATCGCAAGGCAGATATGGTGGAATGGGCAGTGTATAACGCAGACATGCTTTCGAAACACAAATTGATTTGCACAGGTACTACAGGGAGCCTCATTCTTGAAGCAATGAATGCCAAAGGTATTGATGCTGATATCGAATGTATGCATTCCGGGCCATTGGGTGGCGATGCCGAAATTGCCGCTTTGGTGGTACGCAAACAAATAAATCTTGCTGTTTTTCTTATCGACGATTTAAATGCTCAGCCTCACGAAGCCGATATTCAGATGTTACTTCGTCAATGTCGAGTACATAATGTACCAATTGCTTGCAACAGATACAGCGCTGACTTAATGATTACCAGCAGTTTATGGGACAATGACGATTACATACCCAAAGAACCGAGGTATATAAAATTTGACAGAAAATAAAAAAAATGCGAACCTATGATTTTGGTTCGCATTTTTGTTTAATTTCTCGATTCTGTGTTTTTTTAACTAACGTGTTCTTTTATATAGAAAAATCATAAATATTTGCCCCCTTCAAGTATCGGGTACCATCATTTAGTTTAATGTCTTCCCTCTGATTTTTTAATTTTTTCTTTTATTTCATTGGATTCATTCGATAGAAGAAATTCTTTAGTTGATAGAGGTAGAAAATTCAAAATATTTTCAAGTTGATTATTTTTGATGTGATTACGCACCAGTGAAGCGCTAATATATTCATCATCAATACTTTTGCGAGTGATTTCAATTACATCAACACCATAACCTGGCAATATCTTATACATTGCTTCATTGTAAGCTTTTGTAGTTTTACAGTAATTTTCTGTGCCTACATATCTTTTGTTTATACCTAATATAGGAACGATATATTGAGCAAAAATGCTGATATCTAATTCAGCTTGCTTATGCAAAATATCACTATCTAATTCATTTTTAAGGAAATAAGCCGGGAAAATACACCCGGAAACAATGTAATCACCTCCCTTAACCATAAGTACATTTTTAAGATGTGAAATGCCTTTTTCAATGAGTTTCCATCGAATGTCAAAAGGGAAAACAGATTTATTTTCCTCAACCACAAAGAGATACAAAAAATCGTTTTCTTCAGCAGCCCGTTCAATAAGGTATTGATGACCCAAAGTAAAAGGATTACAATTAACAACGATAGATGCAATATTATGGCATTGATTTTCTGTTTTAATGGTTTTCAAATAATTTTGATAGGTTTCAATGGTTTCAAAACCAAATTCCAGCATGCAAAACAAAGGTTCTGAAGTGGCAATAAGTTTATATCCCAGTCCTTTAAAATAAACTGCATTTTCAGGCCGTGTAAATACATAAGTGTTTTTATAAATTGCCAAAAGTTTCTCAGTCAATGAAGTAACTATCAGCGAAAAGGCTGTGGTATCGCGGTATTTTGGATTAACAGCCACATATTTAAGTGTACGACACATATGCGATCCCGTGCCAATAATGTCGCCTTTTAAATTATAAACGATTAAAGTAAATTCAACATCTGCGGAGTCGAAAGTAAGTCCAAGTGGTTTTAAAAATTCGGTTACCAATTTTACGTCATAAGGATTTTCTAAATCTAATACCTCTTGTCTAAAATCTGTATCTTCAAAAGTCATTTTAGTTTGTATTTTTAATTTCTTTGTTTATTATTTTATCAGTAGTTTAAGTTAAATCGGGTAAATCGTTGTCTTCATTTTCCAATAAATATAAAAATATCGTAATACTTAACAAATCGGCTGCACCACCGGGAGAAAGCTTGTTTTCGAGACAAAAATCCAACAGTTTCCGGTAGTTTTGTTTTGAAAAGTTGTGTAAAGTGTTGGCACTTAGACTTTGTAAATCCAATAAAATTGACATATTCGATCGGTATAAAATATTGGTATCATAGAGTTTAGCCATTAGAATAAGCAATGTTTTGGTCAGGCTAATTTGATCTAGATTATTTTCATTTTTTAATAAAGGTAAAGAATATTGAAAGATTGTAGGAAGTCCTTCTTCCGCTTCTTGTCGAACACCTGCAATGCCATATTTTTCAAAGCATTTTTCTCCATGCGTTTTATTTTCCCGAGTATTTACTTTAAACTCGTTTTTAACCAGATTTTTACAAATACTCTTAATCGAATTAATAAAATCAATTTCAATATATTTTTCATTTTTTTTATAACTAAACCCAACACAAAATAAGGAAATTCCCATTAAAAAAATAATTCCTTTTTGTGAATTTACACCCTTGGTTTTCAGAAACATAGCTTTTTCCATTTGTAAGCCAATAAATCGAATTTGCGGGAGTGCCAGACTAAAATCTTCTCCTGAAAATTCATATCCCCTGCTGAAAAGAGATTCAAAATAGCCGGATATGACTGAAGTAGAGTCCATAAAAAGATTAAAATCCATATCTTTATGTATTCCACTTCCGTTAAAATCGACCAAGCCGGGTTTAGGAGTCAGGCAAATTTCGTATAAAACAGACCGAAGGGCTAAAGCTGAAATTTTATGGGATAGTTCAACTTTTTGTTTTTGTTGGAGGTAGTTTGAAATTTTTGATAGTTGAAAGTCTCTTAAAATTTCAATTGAATGTCGTTGATTTTTCATGCAATCGATAGCCGAAAATTCGCCGCAATAGAAACATTTTTTTAGCTTGCCAGAGCTAATCAAGTTAGCTCTATTATCACAAACATCCACATCTATAAACCTAGCTAAAATATGATTTTCCTCAAAAATTTCGGTAGTTAATTTAAGTTTATGGGCATCAATTTCAGAACCGCAAATTTCAAACAGCAGAAAGACTCCAGCCTCATTTTCTAGCCGAAATTCTTCCTGAATGAGATATTGGTTTGCTGTTAACCAATTTTTCAACTCAAGGTAAACTACTTCAAAAAAAGCCAAATAATAATTAGTGTTTTTAGGAAAACCCGGGATATTTAAGTTTAAACTTACCGACGAATTTCCACTTTCACTAAGTTTCAACCGAAGCGCTTGTCTTTGTTCCCTTCCAATCAATATTTCGTGTAACTCCTTGATATAAATGTGTTTTTCCAAAGTTATTTCTGAGTATTGAGCAAGTTCATGTTTCCATTTTAAACCTTAAGTTGCTTGATTACATCGATTATAGTTCCATCACGATATTCTACTAAACCTACAATTTTGTCCTCAAATTCAATTTCTTTGGCAACACCCGTGATGCCATCAAGTTCTTTTTTTAGATCTAAAATATCCATCACTTTAAAACCACAATTTTTGAGGTTTTCTTCCAGATGTTTAAATTTAGGATTTACACAGACTCCACGTTCGGTAACAAGTACATGCACTGTTTCGCCGGGAGTTACAATAGTGTGTACTTTATCTTTGATAATGGGGATTCGACTGCGAAAAGATGGACAAACCACTACGGTCAGTTCAGCTCCTGAGGCAGTGTCCGAATGTCCGCCTGAAGCTCCGCGAATGTTTCCATCTGAACCGGTAATTACATTTACATTGAAATCGGTATCAATTTCTAAAGCACCTAAAACAACGATATCGAGCTTATTGGTCATACAACCGCAATTGTAAGGGTTAGCATACAAAGCTGCCGGAATTTCAATATGACGCCGGTCGTTGAGTAATGAATTACTAACTGCAGCGTCAAAAGACTGAACGTCGAAAAGTGTTTCGAATAGACCTTCATTAAGCATGTCAACACAGTACGAAGTGATGCCTCCGAGCATAAAACTACCTTTGATTTCATGCTTTTTCATTTTCTCACGTACAAATTTGGCAACAGCTAAAGAAGCACCACCGGCACCCACCTGAAAAGAAAATCCATTTTTAAACAAACCGGAATGTTCAATAACATCGGCTGCAATTTTTGCAATTTTTAAATCAATTGGAGAATTGGTAATACGGGTAGTACCTGTAGCAATTTTTGAAGCATCTCCAATGCTATCAACAACAACTACATAGTCTACAAAGTTTTGAGTGATTGAAAGTGGAATACAAGGATAGGGAACTAAATTGTCGGTTACCACAATGACTTGTTTTGAATATCGGGCATCAATCACAGCATAACCAATGGAACCAAAAGCCGATTTTCCATGTGAGCCCGTAGCGTTACCTTCGATGTCGGCAGCCGAAGCAGCGATTATAGTCAGATCCGGCCGAATTCGTCCGGTGTGTATGGCGCGTACCCGTCCACCATGTGAATGAATAATAACCGGCTTTTCAAGCACTCCTCTAGAAATGGCTTTGCCCAATTCACCACGTATTCCTGAAGCCCATATACCCGTAATTGTTTTGTCTTTGAGCAGAGGTAAAATGGAATCGTGACAATCGTTGAGCGATGAAGCTGCAAGGGTAATGTCTTTAATTCCCATCTCATGTAAAATCATCATCGACTGCGCCAGAATAATATCTCCGTTGCGTAAATGATGATGAAAGGTTATAGTCATGCCATCTTTGGGATTCGATTTTTCGATGGCTACACGCAAACTTTCACAAATTTTAGATTGATGGGCCATTTTAGCTTTATTCGGTGCCGGTATGGTGGCTTCGTCCATCCATCCCTTACTTAGTTTTGTCCATGCACCCTGAAAAGGCTCAAGTTTACCTATTCCTTCAATATATTCAGGGATTTCTTTTCCCAATGAGTTTTTCATGTGTTTAAAATAAGCCCCCGACTTCCTAGCGTGGAAAATTGAGGAATGTTTACATTATTTGCTTAAATATATTCTTATTCTCCAACGCTAACACCCGCCAATTCAAGCACATATTGTGCGCGTGTAACAATGGGAGCGTCAATCATCTTGCCGTCGATGGCAAATACGCCAATTCCGGCTTCCTTATTTTTATAAAATTCTTTTACGATACGATATGCTCTTCGAATTTCATCCTCAGTTGGATTGTACACTTCATGAATAATATCTATTTGTCTGGGATTAATAACTGCTTTGCCTGTAAACCCAATTTTTTTAGAATATTCAGTTTCTCGACGTAGTCCTTCTTCATCGTTTATATCCACAAAAACAGTATCAATAACATCTATATGATGTGCTTTTGCAGCCATGACAATACGTTTACGGGCAAAATCGATACCGGCACCATCGGGCGTATAAATTATATTCATATCGGCAGTAAGATCCTGACCTCCAATGGTTATTGCTCCAACACGAATATGACAACCTGCAATTTCGAATACATTCTGAACTCCCATGGCCGTTTCAATCATGGCATGAATTTCCATTTTATTATGAGCTAAATTATGGCGGTTTTCAATTTCTTCAATCATATCAATTAGCTCCAGCAACTCTTTTGCGGTTTCAGTTTTCGGATAACGAATGGCATGAGGTTGAAGTGGAACAATGGCTTCCAGATCAGCTTTTCCAAAGGGTGTAGAAAGATGATTAATTCGAACACAAACTTCAGAATCATAATAATTTATATTGGTAATCAAGTGTTTTACAAGGATTCTTGCTGCATCTTTTTGGTTAATAGCAACAGCATCTTCCAGGTCCAGTAATAAACTATCGGCGCCATACACTCCACCTTGTTGCAGCATTGCCGGATTATTTCCGGGAATATATAACATGGTGCGCCTTCTTCTTTTATGTAAAGCCATAATTTTAAAATATTTGAGGGTTAACAGAGCGTTCAATAGCAGTCTCAAGCCGTGCTCTGACAACAGGTTCTAATGCACCTTTATCCTTAATTATCAAATGAATATCTGTCATTTCGTACAAATCAAGCATTTCGTTTACAATTTTTTTTAAGCTGTCGCCATATTGAAGCATTACAGCACTTTCCAACTCTATTTTTCTACCGCTGTTATCTTCAAGTGGTTCGATTAGGATTATCAAATCACTTGACTCAAAAGTTCCTGCCTGTGCTGCGTATTTGGGTTTCATATAATAATTTTTTATATCAGATAACCAATGGTTTAATTATTATTAATACTTTAATTTCTGAAATTTTGTTTCCATTTTAACAGGTGCAAAGGTAATTAAAATATGGATTAAAACAATTTTTTTGTATCCTTATAATATTGGAAGTTGAACTTTTCAAAAGTTTGATATTCTGATAATTAGACAGATATTTGCATTTTAAAATTCAGTAAAATAAACGGACAGATATCAAAAAAATGGGGCAGTAAAAAAAACGAATCATTTATCATTGTTTGACGAACAATTTTCGCAAGAAAAATGAGCCATAATAAAAAATCGACTTGCAATAATTAATAAAGCAATTAATTTTGAGCTGTTCAGAGCATCTTTTGGCAGAAGACTTAAATTAGCATTTTGAATTCTGATCACCGATTTTCGTTTCAGATAAAAGTTAAATTTTACCAGGGTATCGTATCAATTTCCTTTTTCTCCACTCTCCCATTCCTTCCATGGTAACCTCCCTGGGCATTCAGTCCATTTGGACCATATCCACCCGAACGACCTTTGGGGTTTCCGTCTCCTCCATCGCCGCCTTTTCCACCGCTACCGCCTGAACCACCTGAACCACCTGATCCTCCGTTTACAATGGCATTGATGAGATG
>JAKLIM010000070.1 GCA_022709605.1 Bacteroidota bacterium
CATAGTTTTTTCATCGAAATACTTAGTTTCCGGATCATTTGAAATTACAAAAGCTTTTCTTAAAGGTTTATCCAAAATAGCTTCCAAACCAAATAAATGTTTTGCATCTGTATGACTTACTTTTGCTGCCATATTAATTTCGAAAGCGTAATAATAATCCGGAAATTCTAACAATAAATCAACTTCTTTGTTGTCATGTGTTCGCAAAAAACAAAATTGAACGTTGAAATTTATATTTTTGGCTTGTTTATACATTTCTGAAATAATTGCACTTTCAAATTCATTTCCGGTCATACCGCCTTTTTTTTGCAAAATTGCCTGAATCACACCCTGATCCATACAATGAATTTTTGAAGATTTTACCAATCGCTTATTCTGATTCTTTGACCAGGATGGTAAAACAATTGCCTGATAACTTATCTCGAAATATTTTATATAACGCTGTACAGTTTTTACACTCACTCCCAATTGCTTTGCAATCGATGATGCATTGATCAGATTTCCTGTATTTAAAGCGATGTATTGTTGTAACTTTACAAAAGGTTCCAAATCACGAAATGAAGCTAAATCACGAATGTCTCGTTCGAGGTAGGTTCGAACATAATTGTGTAACCATTCAAACTTTTCACCATCCGTTTCATTTTTTCCACTTACAGCAGGATAGCCACCAAATTGCAAATAATGATTGTATGCCTGTAATTTTTCAGTTCTATTTTTATCCAATAAAAAAGAGGGTAAATAATCATTCACTCTTTCATTTTTCAATTCCTGCTGAAATATTGAACTAATAACATCATCATCCCAACTTTTCGTTTTTAATTCGGGAAGTGTTAACGGAAAGATTTCTAAAATAGTACATCTTCCAGCCAATGTTTCGCGTACTTTTTCCATTAAAAGCAATTGACTCGATCCCAATAAAATATAGCGTGGTTCTTCCCACTGGTCGTAAGTAGCTTTTATACTTTCAATTAGTGTTGGTTCTTTTTGAACTTCATCAAGAATTGCCTTTGGATAAATTGTTTTCCATTGTTGAGCACTTAATCCGGCATAGGTATTTCTCATTATCGGATCTTCTACAGATATATACTCATAATCTGGAAATAACTTTCGAATCAAAGTTGTTTTTCCTGTTTGTCGTGCACCTGTTAGTACTAAAATTCGACCAAATCGGGATGAGCTTCTTAACAAAATTGATGATGATTGTTGCCTGTTTTTCATTTCCACCCTTTTTTTGTGCAAATATAGGCTTTTTAATCTTTAATTCCAAATATTACGCCATATTATGGAGTCTAATTCCAAATATTACGCCATATTATGGAGTCAAACTCCATATAATTCGTTATTGTTCTATTATTTATTAGAAATAATATGCGAAAAATTCAAAGAAATTTGCGGTTTTTTTTTACAACAAGAAACAAACGATTTCTTAACACTTAAAAAACAGGGTGCAACGCGAAGTTACACCCTGTCTTTACTCTTTATTCTTTATTCTTTGATCTGAAAATCATAACTCCAAATCCACATCATGCAATTCTACCCAGGGCAATCCGTGTATGTTTAATTGTTCCATAAATGGATCGGAATTGAATTCTTCAACGTTATAAACTCCCGGTTTACGCCACAAACCTTTCATAAACATCATGGCGCCAATCATGGCCGGAACGCCTGTGGTGTAGCTTACGCCTTGTGTTCCGGTTTCTTTGTAAGCTGCTTCGTGACTGCAATTATTGTAAACGTAATACGTTTTTTCTACACCGTCTTTAATTCCTTTAATGCGGCATCCGATAGAAGTCCAACCTGTATAGTTTTCGCCCAGATCACCCGGATTAGGAAGAACGGCTTTCAAAAACTGAATAGGTACAATTTTAACGCCGTTGTATTCCACTTCGTCGATGCGAGCCATACCAATGTTTTGAATAACACGCAAGTGCGTCAAATATTCCTGACCGAATGTCATCCAGAAACGGGCACGTTTGATTGTCGGGAAATTTTTCACCAACGATTCCAGCTCTTCATGATAAATCACATACGATTCTTTTGGTCCGATTTCAGGATAATTCAATGGCATGTGAATTTGGTGCGGATCAGTTTCCACCCATTCGCCATTCTCCCAATATTTTCCACGTTGCGAAACTTCGCGGATATTGATTTCAGGATTGAAATTGGTGGCAAAAGCCTTGTGATGATCGCCTGCATTACAATCCACAATGTCGAGATAATGTATTTCGTCGAAATGATGTTTTGCTGCATAAGCGGTATAAATACTGGTGACACCCGGATCGAAACCGCAACCAAGAATGGCTGTCAAACCGGCTTTCTCAAATTTATCTTTATAAGCCCATTGCCAGCTGTATTCGAAGTGAGCTTCATCTTTTGGCTCGTAATTGGCCGTGTCCATATAGTTTACACCGGCTTCCAAACAAGCATCCATGATGGTCAAATCCTGATACGGAAGCGCCACATTGATCACCAATTCGGGTTTGTAATCGTTCAATAATATTACCAATTCCGGAACATTATCCGCATCAACTTTTGCAGTTTTTACCTCTACACCATATCGTTTCTGCACATCGGCAGCTATTGCATCGCATTTAGATTTGGTACGACTGGCCAACATAATTTCAGTAAACACATCCGGATTTTGTGCCACTTTGTGAACTACTACGGTTCCAACACCTCCGGCGCCAATGATTAATACTTTTCCCATTTTTTAGTATTTAGTTAATTATTTAATTCGTTATTTTAGTAAGATTTGTCAATTAGTAATATTTTGATAATAAAAAGATTAACACATTTTAAAAAACATTACTTCATATTATTTTTTCTTTTTCAAATTTCAAATTAGCATTCAGAATTTTCATTTATTCAGGTTAAAAATAAAACTATCATTATCAATATATTGTTTGGTTCTACCTTTTTTTATGGCATTCAACATACCAATATCTTCCCTTTCAACTTCAGTAAGTATCTTAGCTTTTAAGCCCATTTTTTTGCAATTTCAGCAATAAGTTTAATATCAACTGCTGATTCTCCATTTAAAATTAATGTTTGCATACTGTAACAGATTCAATAAATTAATTGATAGCAAAGATAATCCATTTTTTACTCAACTACAAAAATGACCATGAATTTTTTAATTGCTTTAATTATTAATCAATGAAGAATAAAACGATAACTCGCCAGGAGTAATAATTTCATATAAGATACGACGAATTATAGGCATTTGATTTGAAAGTAAAAAATCTGAAATTTATAATTTGATAGTTGAGCATACATTTTGTATTTTTGTAAACTTTTTCCAATAAACGAATGACAGATAAGATTCAAAAAATTTTACCGCCCGAATGGGCTGAGCAACAATTTGTTCAACTCACCTGGCCGCATAACGAAACCGACTGGGCAGATATGCTCGATGAAGTAAACCAATGTTTTGTAAACATTGCCCGCGAAATTATTAAACGGGAAGACTTACTGATTGTATGTAATGATGCTGAAGTGGTTGAGTGTTTCTTCGATGAAGAAGAATTGTCAAAAATTACTTTTGCCGAAATGCCAATCAACGACACCTGGGCGCGTGACCACGGTGGAATAACAGTTTTTGAGGATGGAAAACCTGTTATTTACGATTTCACGTTCAATGGTTGGGGGATGAAATTTGCCGCCAACCATGATAATCTGATTACCAGGAAACTTTATATGGCCGGAATTTTTGGTGATGCCGGTCATAAAAACTGTTTCGATTTTGTACTCGAAGGTGGAAGTATTGAATCGGATGGTTTAGGCACTGTTTTGACAACTGCAGAATGTTTATTGTCAGATAATCGTAACAATTTATCGGAAGATGAAATTGAAGCAAAATTGAAAGATTTGTTCGGTTTGAAACAGGTTTTATGGTTAAACCATGGATATTTGGTTGGTGATGACACCGACAGTCATGTGGATACTTTGGCACGATTTTGTGATAAAAGTACAATTGCTTACGTAACATGCGATGATACTGAGGATGAGCATTACTATGAATTAAAAAAAATGAAAAAGGAACTTCGAAGTTTCAGAACTTCTGCCGGTGGTTTTTACAGACTTATTCCACTTCCAATGGCAGATGCTGTTTATGATGAAGAAGGTGAAAGGTTGCCGGCAACTTACGCTAATTTTCTGATTATCAACGGTGCAGTTTTGGTGCCAACGTATAGTTCCCCAAAGGATGAAATAGCAAAACAACAACTGCAAAAAGCTTTTCCTGACCGTGAAATTGTGGGAATTGATTGCAATGCATTAATTAAACAACATGGTTCGTTACATTGTGTAACGATGCAATATACCTCCCCCCAACCCCCTCCAAAGGAGGGGGAGTGGAGCAAGAAATGAATTAGATGCAAATAAATAAGTATTTGAATTCATTAGTGTCCACTAAAAAAAATTAATAGTCAGTTGTTCTGACAAGAGTTCTTTGACATTATTTTTATCAGTATTAAAAAAGAGTTCTCCGATGGGCGTTTTGTCCAATAGAGAAATCCCAAAAATCTGCAAAACTTCATAAGTTGAGCGGTTAATCATTAAGTCTTTTTCAATGATAGCCACCAAACAATATGATATAATTGCACAGTATATTTGTATGCGAACGGCGTTTTCAGTAATACCCCAAAAGGTCTTTACTTTCAGATGCTGCTTTATCCATTTAAAGAATAATTCTACTTGCCAACGATTCTTGTAAAGCAAGGCGATTTGTTCTGGAATCAGTTCCATATTATTTGTCAGGTAAACGAAAGTTCTGTTCGTTTCTTTGTCATAATATACAACTTTTCTTATTTCATCAGGATAATCTTTCGCAATATAAAATCCTGTTAGATTGCCAATTTGATCACTCAAAACTCCATTTTTCTCATTAACTTCTTTCATTTGAGAACAATGAAATTGAAGATTCTTTTTGGCTCTAATCACAAAATAGGCAGTATGCTTTGTTATGTTACAAAGTCTTTCAAAGTCAACATAGCCACGGTCAAATATGTAATATGCTCCAGATTCATAAGGTATTACATCCATCGCATTCATATCATTCACTGTTGCATTAGTAATATGAATAAATGCTGGAATCTGTGTGGCTATTTCGTAAAGCGTATGAAGTTTAATGCCTGCTTTGGCTTTCCGAAACTTTGCCCACCAAAAAACATTCAAACATAAATCGATGGTCGAAGAGTCAAAAGCATAAACTTTTCCTTGTATTTCAAAGTCATTATTGCATCGCCGCTGTCGAGCAATATTTATCAAATAATAAGCATAATCTTCAAATATCTTGTAGTCTCGTTTCTCATTTGCTTTTGACAAATTGCTTCGTGTTACACTTTTTCCAAATCCCAAATGATAACATTTTTGACTATGTGCATCAACCACAACAATCAAATCACGAAGACTATCTCGACCTGTAAGTTGACCAAACATCATAACCAGTAATTGATTCCAACAACTGAAATGTTTTACATACTTATTGCCTTGATATTTGCTTACAAAATTATCAAATACTCGTTGAGGTAAAAACTCAACCATTTGTGCGAAAATAAATTTTCCAGTATTCATTGCCCTAATTTTAACATTTCGGGCAAATGTAAAAAATTCAAATCGTCACGCAAAATTTAAGCTCTGAAACTGCTGATATAAATAGATTTCAAAGAATTGTTAATCGTTTTTAGTGGACACTAATGATTTGAATTAGTTACATTTTAAAAATAATAATTGAACCAATAACATATATTTAACGCACTTTTCCCCTCCATTGGAGGGGATTAAGGGGAGGTAAAATGAAAATAGCTTTAATTCAACAATCGAACAGTGTCAATCGTGATGCAAATATCACGAAACTGGTACAAAATATCCGCAATGTTGGTGCACAGGGCGCTGAACTAATTGTATTGCAGGAATTACATAACGGTTTGTATTTTTGTCAAACAGAAGATACCGAAGTTTTCGAACAGGCTGAAACTATTCCCGGCCCTTCCACTGAGTTTTTTGGCAAACTAGCCAAAGAACTTGGCGTTGTCATTGTGCTGTCGTTGTTCGAAAAACGTGCTGCCGGATTATATCATAACACGGCGGTTGTTTTAGAAAAAGATGGTACAATTGCAGGCAAATACCGCAAAATGCATATTCCGGACGATCCTGCATATTACGAAAAGTTTTATTTCACACCCGGTGATCTGGGTTTTGAACCCATTCAGACTTCGATCGGTAAATTAGGCGTGCTGGTTTGCTGGGATCAATGGTATCCCGAAGCTGCCCGACTTATGGCCATGGCCGGTGCTGAATTGTTGATTTATCCAACAGCAATTGGTTGGGAAATTACTGATACTGAAGATGAAATGCAGCGGCAGACAAATGCCTGGATAACTGTTCAGCGAGGTCATGCTGTTGCCAATGGACTTCATGTGCTTTCGTGCAATCGAACCGGTTTCGAAGTTGATCCTTCGGGTGTTACCAATGGAATTCAATTTTGGGGCAATAGTTTTGTGGCTGGACCTCAGGGCGAAATTTTAATTCAGGCTACAAACGACAAAGAAGAAAACCTGATTATTGATATTGATTTGGCCCGCTCAGAAGCTGTACGTAGAATATGGCCATTTTTCCGCGATCGACGAATTGATGCTTTTGGCGATTTGACTAAAAGGTGGAGGGAAGAATAAAGTGATAAAAAGATAGTGGGTCAATAAGAAAAATGGTTCTATAACGAATATGGTGGGTGAAAATAAAGTAGAAAATGGCACAACCATTATTTCCAAATGCATTTTTAAGATTAATAGGGACAAGCGGTTTCCTTACCGCTTGATGATTGATTTCAAGCGGTAAGGAAACCGCTTGTCCCCTCATCAATTCCAAGAAAAAAAATAAAAAACCGCTTCTGAAATCGTTTCAGAAGCGGTTTTTTATGTTTTTACAAAAATATTACCATGAAAAAGCAACACCGGCTAATACATTGATGCCCTGAACTTCGTATCCGTAAAAATGCTGATAATGACTGTTTAGTAAATTATTTGCTTTGGCGAATAATGTAAACCAATTGCTGTACGAGTAGGATGCGGCTAAATTCACATCAACAATCGGACTCATTTTCATTGTTTTATCTCCGAATTTTGCAAATCGTTCGCCTTCTACAAATACATTCCCTGATACATTAAAATTATTGGTGATCTTAATATCGGTGCTAAAACTTGCTTCGTAAACAGGTTTATTCCAGGCAAAATCTTCCGAATTTACTGTCCAGTTATTGTATGCTCCTTTCAATTCTACATTTATAAAATTAAAAATATTGTAATTGGCACGTAAACCAACTTTTAAAAGCGAAGCGCCACTGTAAGTTACGTTGAATTTATTGGTAAAAATTACAGAATCCTGTCCGGGAACAGTAGTTGAAGCATATTCTTTATTTACAAAAAAGTATTGATTGTCAATCATTTGATAGTTTATATATCCGTCGATCAGCAGATTATAAACAGGTTTTAATTTTATTCCACCATAAAAATTAAATGGTGTATAAGTGTCTTTCACCCGGAGGTCTGAATAAAGGTAACGGTTTTCGGTGAACATTTCGTTCAGTGAATTTACTTTATACTCGCCACTTGCACCTGCATACAAAGCTACCAGTTTTGGAACCACACGCCATTCCGCATGTATGTCGGGCGAAGGATTGAATGCACGACCGTGAATGAATGAAAAACTTGATTTAACTCCTAATCTCAGGTTGAAATTGGCAAGTTCGAGACTATAATATGGGTTCATTACAAAAACTGAATAAGCATCCCAAAAATTCAGAACAGCCGCATTATCCGATTTGTATAACAGGTTAATCAATTCAAAATCAACACCTACGCGATGACTACCGTTTTGTGAATTTAATCCTGCTTTCGAATGAATGATATTTTCTGTAAGTCCATTTTTCGAATCGAACGATTTGAATTTTACTTCGGCATTGTACATTATTTTCGAAGTATTTGGCAACGATCGGACTCCGAAAAAAGTGTTGAATCGCCAGAAAACATCACTCGAAGGACTGTTGGCAATTTCGTTTAATTTAAATGACTGAGCTGTTCGGTTTATTCTAACCAAATCCTGTTCGGTGAATGATTCATTTCCGTAATTTGTGGCAACTGTACTCAAATTTACTTCCGAAATATCTCCGCCTGCTGATCCGTAATTGTAATTTTTACCATAATATTTCAAATATTCGTGCCCCAAACCTATTCCTGCATAAATATCGGCATTTTTGTAATATTTATCCAAAGTTAACGACATATTTGAATTTGAATGTGCTTTGGTTCCAAATGTTCCAAGATGATTCAACTTAAGGTCGAGCAAAATATCTTCTTTACTTATGACCGGTAAAAAAATATCAGCCATCGAATTCAAGCCATTTCCCATTCCCAAGCGTACAAAAGCAGGCCTGGCATTCCGACGACGCTGAAGTTCAAGTTCAGCTGCCGGAATGGGTTGAATATTTTGACCAACCGTCATTGGAAGATTAATTTCCGAATATTTTGCCGCTTGTTTAGTCACATTAGGATCAAGTACTTCGGGAACCGAATTTATTTTTCCGGCATCCTGAATCACAGGTTTATACTCCCGTTCAACCGTCACATTTTTATCATTGGGAATCGTTGTCTGTGCATTGGCCGTTGCAAAAACTGAGGTAACCAAAACAGTTAAAACAGTATAAATATATTTTGTAGTTTTCATTTTAATAATCATGTTTTTTGTAAATATTCAAGCTGTTTATTATCTGAGCATGCTTTTACTTTCTCTGGCCGAAATGCCCTGAAGTCTCACGTTTATCATATCCTGAATCTCATCTTTAACAGTATAATTTCGTTGCAAACTCAATAAATATTGTTTAGCCTGAAAATCATTCCCTTGTTTAATATAAATATCGGACAATAATACAAAACTACGCGCCAACCAATATTGATAAGGTGTATTCTTTTTTGCAAAGTCAAGAACCTCTTTTTCAGCATCCGAAAGTTTATTTTGTTGAAAATAAACATTTGCTAAAAGATATTTTGACTCCGCACCATTGGCCGTTCGGGTATCGGTGGATAATGTTTTCAAATCGGTTAAAGCCTGATTTGCTTGATTCAAAGCCAGATACGCTTTTGCCCGGTTGTATCGGGCTTCCGATTTTAACTCCTCAGTGGAACGATAATCGGCAATTATTTCATTTGCAATATTTATGGTAGTTTGATGATCATTTAAAAAATAACTGCAACGTAACACGCCTAAACGACCAATATTTCTGTTTTCGTTCGTTTGTGCAATGTTCTGTACCTGTTTGAAATATTGCAGGGCCAACGTATAATCTTTATTGTCGTAAGTTATTTCGGCACAACGCATGGTTGCATCTTCAGTGTACTGATTTCCGGATATTTTCAATAAATTCTGATAAGCTGACAAAGCCCTTGTTTTGTCATTGGTTTTGTAATAACTATCGGCCAGGTAATATTGTGCATTGGTACAATATCGTCCACCCGAACAATATTTTTTCAGATAATTTGACATTCCACTTATAGCCTGCGCATAGTTTGCATTCATATATTGTCGTTCGGCTGCTATGTACGATATGGAATCTTCGCGTGCAGCCGCAGAATTGCCAATAGTTACTCCAAGTGTTTTAGTGTAAGCCAGATATGAAGCCACATCATTCAACTCAACGTATACACTTTCAAGGCTTTCAAGCGCTGTGTTTGCTTCCTGACTGCCGGGATATTTCGAAATTACCTGTTTGTAAGCAGCAATTGCTTGTTCATATTTATTATCGTTGAAATAAATCATACCAATTTCCAGGGCCGCTTTTCGGGTCAGGTTGCTGTTTGGCTTCAAGTCGATTAAACGCTGAAAAGTGCTAACTGCTTTTGCATCGTTTTCGAGCATGATGTACGATCGGCCAATTTCATAAAGCGCATCGTCAACGTATTCTGAATTAGGATATTTTGAAAGGAGCGACTCAAGTCTCGAAATTTTTGTTGAGTAATTACTCTGAAGTCCGGCAGCGTAAGCGCTCTGAAAAATTGCATAATCGCCGGTGTTTGGACTCACGCCCGAAGCTCGGGTGTAATAGGTCTCTGCTTTTGCAAAATTTCTGTCGTTGAAATAACAATCGCCCACACGGTTCAGTGCATCCGAATAGGTTGAATTTCCGGTATTCGTCTCCGATTCAACGTATTTCAGGAACCAGGTCAGCGCTGTATTGTAATCTTTCTTTGTAAAATAAGCGTAAGCCAACGAATAGTTAGCCGTATTGCGATTGATACTCGTGCCTGAATTTGGATTAGCAAAAAAAGCTTTCAGGTCGGCAATGCTTTTATCAATATTATTGCTCCGATAATAACTTTCGGATCTCCAGAACAAACTTTCGGCAGAATATTTTCCCGAAGAAGAATTTTGCAACGACAAAGTAAAATATTCAATGGCTTTGTTCATGTTGTTTTGTGTAAAGGCCTCCGTACCCAGTTGATATAATAAATATTGTTTTGTTTCAATAAGTTTGGCATTGGGCGATTTAATTTTTAAAATGGTTTGATAGGCCGATTCAAAGTTTTTTGTGGTCATTAAAGCCGAAGCCAAATAATCGTAAGCCTGATTGGTGTATTTCGAATTCGGAAATTCATAGAGGAATTGTTCGAATGCCGTAACTGATTCGCCAAAAGCCGTTGTGGTATCGTAAGTTGTTAGTGCATAGTTGAATAACGCTTCTTCACGAACCGATTTGTTGAAGTTAGTGCGTATAGAAGCTTCGTATGACAATCGCGCATTTGTTTTATCATTCAACTTTAAATAAGCATTTCCGAGATGCATATAAGCGTTTTCGGTCATTTCATCAGGTTGAATACAAACTTTGGATAAGTATTTGGTTGTGTTCTGATAATCTTTTGTTTGATAATAAGATAAGCCCAACAAATACATCGAATTCCGGGTAACCAACGGAATCATTTCTTCGTACTTCCTAAAATTGGTAATAGCGCTTGCATAATTTTTTTTCTCATAAGCAATTTCGCCCAAAATGCGGTAAATTTCACCGTTATTATTATTATTGGGATTATTTTTCAGTAAATAATCGGCTTTTTCGTAAAACTTAGTGTAATCTTTTTGCAAATAATAAATCTGAGCAATATAATAAGGCACAATTCTACTGTATGCGGGGTTATTTTCAATTTTCACAAACTCGGGCAATGCCGCCTGATAATTGCCCACAGTATATTCTGAGTAAGCATAATAATATGTAGCCGCCAAATTATAGCGGGTATTCATTTCTTTCAGTTTCTTGAAAATGCTTAATGCCTGCGTATAGTTTTTGGTTTGTAAACAGCTGTAACCCATAGCAAACATGTAATCGGTACGTTCGCGCAAACCCAATCGTTTGGGATCAATATTATTGAAATAAATCAAAGCATCGCTGTAATCTTTGTTTTCATATTCGAGCATCCCAAGCATCAAATTGGTTTTATCGTAAAAAGGAGTGTAGGGATGTTTGTAAAAAAAGTCTTTCAGAATGGCTTCTGCATTATCTTTTCTTAATTCGAACGAGTTGGCTGCAAGATAAAACTCCGCTTCCTGAATTTGTCCTGCCTGTATTTCTTCGGTGCTTTTCAGAAATTCCTCGAAACTCCGGTACGATGCAGCATATTTGCGCTGCGCAAAAAGTTCTTTTCCCTGATTAAATAAATAATCGGGATTGGTATAAATCAATGTTTGCTGCGAAAAACCCTGATTCGCAAACATGCTTAAAAGTAAGCTTAAGATAATTATCTTTTTCATCATTTTGATTTTGATGTTTAATTCGAAAATAAAAATAGTATAGATAGTTTGAAAAAAGAAATCATTCTAAAAAATCTTTTTTACAAATATAATTATTTCATTCAATATCAGCCTTATTTCTTAAAATTGAAATGGCTTTTTTTATTGATTTTAATCCAAATAATTCAGAATCAAGGTCTTTTACTGCAATGAATTGAAAATTTGATACATCGTCAGCCGGTTTTAAAACTGTAAAGTCTTTAAGCTTTACTGCAAAAAATAAATCGAGCGTCGGAATGGTCCAACCGCTGTACAAATACGTATTGGGCA
Organism: Bacteroidota bacterium; assembly: GCA_022709605.1. GTDB lineage: Bacteria > Bacteroidota > Bacteroidia > Bacteroidales > Paludibacteraceae > Paludibacter. Next base: position 12,103 of record JAKLIM010000070.1, read on the forward strand.
GCGAAAACAGATAATTTATTTCTGTCACCTCGCCATTCAGTTCTTCATAAATTTCTCTGATCATCGCATTTTCAGCCGTTTCATTTTCGTCAACAAAACCTCCGGGCAAATCCAACGTTCCTTTTTCAGGATTTTTTCCACGTACACAAACCAATAATTCATCATTTTTATTGATAATAAATGCAGCAACAGCCGCCGAAGGATTTACGTACATTACAAAACCACAATCAATACAACGTTTTGATTTTTCGTTATTTATAGAAAAACCGGACGCACCGCAAACGGGACAAAATGAAAACAATTCCGCAAAACGCATAATTATACTGTGTTTATTTAAAAATCCGGATATTTATTCCTACTAACAAATTTAAAATGAGAATAAATTCATTTTTTTTTGACAATTTTATATGTTGCTTTGGCAAATTTGAATTGTTCAGCAAAATATTGAATTTAAAAATGGTTTTAAGTCTTGATTTTTAAATCAGTATAAGTCAAAAATCTTTATTCTTTGTTCTATATTCTTTGATCTTGTCATTATTATCTGCAAAGTTAAAATATTTCCCGTTTAAAACTCTTTTTGAAATAGCAGATTCGATTATTAAAACATAAAAAAACATTCGTTATTATTCAAATAACGTACCAAAATTAATTATTTCATTGGTTTGAAAATCAAAAAACCCGTATTATGAAACATAATGTTTATAACTTTTCGTTAAACGACTAATTTGATTGCTTTTAAAGTATTATTTTTGCAAAAAAATGAATCAGTATGAACCGAAAATTATCATTTCCGCCAGACGACGATTCCAATGACACCGTGAAACGATACGAAAATTTTCTGGGCGGAACTGCCTCAGGATATTTTGATGT
>JAKLIM010000071.1 GCA_022709605.1 Bacteroidota bacterium
CTCCCTGCTGAAATGCAATTCTCGATCGCAAAAGCTTGTCTTTGGCCGGAACTTTGCCATAAACACTTTTATAAATTTCGCCAGCCGAATAATACTCACCGATTTCAAATTGCTTATCGGCTTTTTTAATGCGTGCTTTCACTCCACAGCCTTGTATGATTAACAAGGCTGTGATAATGAATAGGAAATTTATAAGTTTTTTTTGCATGAAAAAATATTTAGAAAATAGTTGGTAGTTGGTAGTTGGTAGTTGGTAGTACGTAGTTGGTAGTACGTAGTTGGTAGTATGTAGTTGGTAGTTGGTAAAAACTATTCAAACTTTCAAACTCCTCAAACTCTTAAAACTTTCAAACTTTCAAACTATTCAAACTCTTCAATTAACACGAAACCTGAAACACGAAACCTGAAACACGAAACGCTAAACCAACTCATGAATTACCAGCCCCGAACGCAATTTTGGTTCGAACCAGGTAGTTTTTGGTGGCATAATATTTCCCGAATCGGCAATATCGATTAATTGTTTCATCGACACCGGATACAAAGCCAATGCTACACGCATTTCACCACTATCAACTCGTTTCTGAAGTTCTCCAAGGCCGCGAATTCCACCTATAAAATCAATGCGTTTATCGCTGCGAAGATCTTTAATATCAAGTACTTCGTCGAGAATAAGATTCGAAGAAATAGTTACATCTAACACTCCAATCGGGTCGTTATCGTTGTATGTTCCGGCTTTGGCAGTAAGCGAATACCAATTACCCGATAAATACAACGAAAAATTATGCAATTTATTGGGCTTGTAAATTTCAGCACCATTTTTTTCTATATCGAAATTAGCCGAAAGTTTTGCCAGAAATTCATCATCAGTCAAACTATTCAGGTCTTTCACCACCCGATTGTAATCAATAATATTCAGCTGATTATCAGGAAAACACACAGCCATAAAATAATTATATTCTTCGTTGCCGGTATGATTTGGATTCTGAAGTCGCTTTTCGTTTCCAACCAAAGCAGCAGCTGCGCTACGATGATGTCCATCGGCAATATATAACGAAGGGATTTCAGCAAATATATCGGTTATTTTATTAATCGTTTTTTCATCATCAATTATCCAAAAATGATGTCCAAATCCATCGCCCGGAGCAATAAAATTATAAATCGGTTCATTTTTAATCACTTCGCTTACAATAGCATCAATATCGGCTCTGTGAGGATAGGCAAAAAACACAGGTTCGATATTAGCGTTGTTAACCCTTACATGTTTCATCCGATCTTCTTCTTTGTCGCGTCGGGTCAATTCATGTTTTTTAATATTCCCTTTCAAATAATCATCAACATTAGCACAAACTACCAAGCCATACTGGGTTTTACCGTTCATGGTCTGGGCATAAACATAATAATTTTCAGCAGCCTCCTGAACTAACCAGCCTTCGCTTTTGAATTTGGTAAAATTCTCAAGGGCTTTATTATATACTTTTTCGTCGTGCTCATCAGTTCCGGGTTCAAAATCAATTTCGGGTTTGATAATGTGGTACAACGACATTGGGTTTCCTTCGGCCTCAGTGCGGGCTTCTTCAGAATTTAACACATCATAAGGGCGCGAAGCCACTTTTTCAACTAAGTTTTTCGGAGGTCGAATGCCTTTAAAAGGTTTGATAAGAGCCATAATTATTAATTTTGAAAGATGATAATTTGAAAATTTGTAAGGTGCAAAGTTACACAAAAATATTGAAAAAGGGAGATTTAACGCTTTTCAAATCTCAAAGTTGTGGTTTCAATTTAGTTCTTTATTAGTTCATTGCAGGAACTGCTTTACATAGGCTTTTTCTTATCCAAAACCTATATTTAAAAAAAAGTAAGCTTAGTTTTGATTGGGATTGTATTGTTATTTAAAAAAAACGGGAAATATGATCGATTCGTTTTTCCCATTAAAATGTTTAACCTTTAGAAATCCTGAATATTTTGCTTTCTTCAACTTATTTAAAAATGCTGTCATCAAAGGGTGACGCAAACATAAAATTATTATCTTTGTAAACTGATGTACCGTAAAATGATGAAATGCAAAATTGTATTTTCAAAAATTATTTACAGAATTTTGAATGTTGAGGATTATTTAAAACCACACATGAACAAACAGGTTAAACTTTAAACAAATTTCATTGTTTTAATAGCTTGATAATTAAATCAGTTTTCAAAATGCATACATTGAGATTTGCTTTTTTTTCAAATATTGCTAATTCAAAATATAAAAATGAATATTTACCTGATACAGAAAATAAATAGAATTATACGCATACGATTCGTTAAAAATTTTATCGTGTGGTTGTTACACGTTTTAAACTTTCGTTATCTTGCTCTTTACTTCGATCCGGTTTTAGCCTGCAATTTAAGATGTAAATCGTGCTATTTCAGCGATGATGAAAAGCGAAAAGAATTGAAAGGCGTTTTTAAACCCGAGGAATTAAATCAGATTGCTGCTGCTCTGTTTTCGAGAGCAATAAGGCTTCAAATAGGCTGTGGTGCCGAACCTACATTATCTAAATACAATCCGGAACTTATAAGACTGGGTAAAAAATACAACGTAAAGTATATTTCGCTCACCAGCAATGTTAATTTATTAAACTACGAATCGACAAAAAATCTTTTGGATGCAGGTTTGGATGAATTAACTATTTCGGTTCACGGCGTGAGGAAGGAAACATACGAAAACCTGATGACCAATGCGTCATTTGATAAATTGATGGAAGTTATGCAAATTCTTACCGAGTTAAAACCAAATTATCCCGGTTTTAAATTAAGATTGAATTTCACTATCAATAATTTGAATGTCAATGAATTAAAAGATTTTTTCGATGTGTTTGGCACTTACAAAATTGACATTTTACAGTTAAGGGCGCTTCGTAATATTGGTGGAATTATTAAAAGTGTTGATACGAATCAGGATTTTAACACCTCGTTTAAGTTGGCAATGAATACATTAAAAACAGAATGTAAAAACCGAAAAATCACATTTATCGAACCAGATAAATTTATAGCTGAGGACGAGGAAAGTATTGAGCCTGAGAGCGCTTCGTATTGCTACATTTCGCCAAAAATTGTTTGGCAGTCCGATTTTGACTGGAAAAATGAAACTTTCAATAATTATTCGAAGCGAACAAATTACGCATCAAAATTATTCAAAAGCATATTTTCGTAAAAAAGAATCTAAAACTCGTACGTTAAAATGGATAATAGCAATCAATCGCAATCTGAAATAAACAGGGAAATTTCCAACGCTTTTAATGTTTTGATAAAAGGTGGAGTAATATTGTATCCAACCGACACAGTTTGGGGATTGGGCTGCGATGCAACCAACGAAGATGCGGTGAAGCGGATATTTGAAATAAAAAAGAGAACCGATACAAAAGCCATGTTGGTATTGATTGATAATCCGGCCAAATTGCAGGGATACGTCAACGAGATTCCTGAAATGGCCTGGGATTTGATTGAATTGAGCGAAAAACCCCTTACAATTATTTATCCCGAAGCTAAAAATCTGGCAAAAAACCTTGTAAGCAACGATAAAACTATAGGCATAAGAGTGACAAATGAATTATTTTCGAAAAAACTGTGCGAACGTTTTCGGAAAGCGATTGTATCAACTTCGGCCAATGTGAGCGGCGAAAAAACACCGGCTACCTTCAAAGAAATTACTGAAGAAATAAAATCATCGGTCGATTATGTTGTAAATTTCAGGCAAAATGAATCTACTTTACCCAAACCTTCGTCGATTATCAAATTGGGAATAGGAAATGTTATTCAGATAATCAGAGAATAATGTGTAGGCTATTATGAATAAGAATAAACTCCTTTTAAAATACCTTATTTACGATTTTATCGCAGCCATTTTGGTGTGGGTTTTATTTATTATATTTCGAAAAGCGGTGAATGATATTCCTGTTTTCGATATTATTCAGGTTCTGTTGCCGCAATCGTATTATTACACAAGCTTGTTCCTTTTTCCATTCTATTGCATATTTATTCATTATTTGACGGGGTTTTATCTGCAAACTGACAAAGTTAACCGGATAAATATGATTTCAGGCACTTTAGTTTCTTCCGTGATTATTTCTGTAAGTGTATTTTTTATCCTCAAAATCAGAGATGTAACCATCTCGTACCAATATTTTTATTATTCACTACTGGTTTTATTTTTATTTTTGTTTGTAGTTATTTATTTTTTTCGGAGTATTATAGTTACCGAAATCAAAATGAATTACAGAACAAAAAAGTGGACAATAAATACATTGATTATCGGTACCGGAAACAATGCAAAAAAAATAGCAACCGAATTAGAACGCAATGAAGAACGCAATTCATTGATTGGTTTCGTATCCATAAATAAGAAAAATAGTACCACAGCGCCCGAAAAAATTCTCGGAAATATTAATCAAATTGAATCATTCATCAAAAATTATGACATTCAGGAAATTATCGTAGCATTAGAAACTGATGAGGAATTTCAATTATTCGAAATTATAAATTCACTTTTCAAATATAACATCGATATTCAGTTTACGCCGCGTTTGTACGAAATACTCACCGGAAGTGCACGAATAAAAAAAATCGGTATTAGTCCGTTGGTAAGTGTTACCGACATTACAATGTCGGATTGGGAAGCAAGTGTAAAACGATTTTTAGACATTATTATTTCCTTAATTTCGCTCCTTTTACTTTCCCCGTTCCTGATCTATTATATGATTCGGATAAAAATGGATTCGAAAGGACCGGTATTTTACAAACAGGAGCGAATAGGTCGCTACGGAAAACCATTCAACATATTGAAATTCAGAACTATGTATCTGAATTCGGAGAAAGGCATGCCAAAATTGAGCAGCGAAAATGATAGCAGAGTTACACCGATAGGTAAAATACTAAGAAAATACCGGATTGATGAAATACCGCAGTTCTGGAACATTCTGAAAGGCGATATGAGTTTGGTTGGGCCTCGACCGGAACGGAAATTCTACATAGATCAAATTATTGAAACTGCTCCGTATTATTGTCTGGTTTATAAAATCAGACCGGGACTTACCTCGTGGGGCCCAATAAAAATCGGTTACTCTGACACGATTGAAAAAATGATCGAACGATTGAATTACGACATAATTTATATGGATAATATGTCGTTACTCAACGATTTAAAGATTTTAATTTATACCATTGAAATAATATTTAAAGGAAAAGGTGTTTGATTATCAGTTATTTAAATTTATAATTTTTGAATTTGAATAATGGCATTTATAAATATCAGAACGATTAATCAATTTTAATTATTTATCTTTGTATCGGGTATAATTTCTAAAATTAGGTATGGAGAACAATGAATGGTATTTGAAAATGATTGCCTGGCGCGATCAGCACATCAAACAGCAACAATTTATTTTAATATTAAGTTTGTTAATTGGTGTATTTGCTTCAATTGCAGCTTTCCTGCTTAAATCTACAATCCATTTTATTCAACAATTACTCACCGAAAATTTCAGCCGGGTTAATGTTAATTACTGGTACCTGGTTTTTCCGGCTATAGGTATTTTAATTGCCTCATTATTTGTTCGATACATTGTAAAAGATGATATAAGTCATGGTGTTACCCGAATTCTGTATGCCATTTCGCAGCGAAAAAGCATTTTAAAACTCCATAATATCTGGACTTCACTGGTTGGTAGTTCGATTACCATTGGTTTTGGCGGGTCGGTTGGAGCCGAAGCACCTATTGTACTGACAGGTTCAGCCATTGGATCCAATTTGGGTAACTTTTTTAAGCTCGATCAGAAGACTTTATTACTTTTGGTTGGTTGTGGAGCTGCCGGAGCAATTGGTGGAATTTTTAAAGCTCCCATTGCCGGACTGGTTTTTACTCTGGAAGTACTGATGCTCGACATGACACTTACTTCTATTGTTCCAATATTAATAGCCTCAGTTACTGCCACAGCCATGTCGTATGTTTTTTCGGGCGAATCATTTTTATTCAAATTTACTTTACAGGAAAGTTTTTCGGTAGAACGCATTCCATTACTTATTCTTTTGGGTATAGTCTGTGGTTTGGTATCGTTGTATTTTATTCGTGGCATGAACTGGATCGAAAAATTATTTCGGAAAGTGAAAAATCCATTTGTAAAACTTGCCATAGGAGGTGTAACGCTGAGTATACTTATTTTTTTCTTTCCACCACTGTATGGCGAAGGCTACGAAACAATTAGCGAATTATTGAATGGCGATACGGTTACAGTATTAGAAAGAAGTTTCTTCCTGAATATGGGCGACAGTCCGTGGATTATTGTCATCTATTTAACATTGATTGTTGGGTTTAAGATATTTGCTTCGGCTGCCACCAATGGCGCAGGAGGCGTAGGAGGTATTTTTGCACCTTCGTTATTTGTAGGCTGTCTTACCGGATTTATTGTAGCCCGAATTATTAATATTTTCGGAATGTCTGTTCCGGAGGAAAATTTTGCATTGGCAGGAATGTCGGGGCTTATGTCGGGCGTTATGCACGCACCGCTTACCGGAATTTTTCTAATTGCCGAATTAACAGGTGGTTACAATTTGTTTATGACATTAATTATTGTTTCTACTGTTTCATACATTACCATAAAATTATTCGAGCCACACAGTTTATACGCCATGCGGCTTGCTCAAAAGGGCGAATTAATTACGCACCACAAGGACAAAGCTGTATTGACATTGCTCAAAATGGAAAATGTTATCGAAACTGACTTGAGTATTTTAACTCCCGACATGACTTTGGGCGAATTAGTTAAAATTATCTCCCGTTCGAAACGAAATATTTTCCCGGTCGTACATCACGAATCAAATGTTTTTATGGGTGTTTTGTTGCTCGATGAAGTCCGTAATATTATGTTTCGACCTGAATTATACAATCGCTTTACAGTTCGGAAACTAATGATTTCACCGCCTGCTGTTCTCAATGAGGAATTGTCGATGGAGAAAGTGATGGAAATATTCGAAGATACGGGCGCATGGAATTTACCGGTGGTTGATAATCAGAAACGCTATGTTGGTTATGTTTCAAAATCGAAGATTTTTAGTTCGTACAGGCATGTACTTGTGCATTTTTCGGACGAGTAAAATTATTTACTATTTTTCTATTTACAATTTAAAACAGCGAGAACTTCTCATTAAAAAGCACTTCGAACTTTAAAATCATCAATATCAATAGCTATCGGGTCAAACTTTTCAAACTTTTCAAACTTTTCAAACTTTTCAAACTTTCAAACTTTTCAAACTTTTCAAACTTTCAAACTCATGACAAAACCAAAAATTACTTATTCAGAAGCAGTTACAGAATTAGAATCAATTCTGCTGGAACTCGAAAACAATCAGGAAGTAAATATGGACACAATTGCCGAAAGGGTAAAACGTGCTGCCTTTTTAATGGAATTTTGCAAAAAGCAATTGCACGAATTAGATGAAGAGCTTGAAAAAATGCTCGAACAACTTGATTAAGAAAGATATTTTATATCGTAATTTGTGAGCTTGGCATATTTTTTCAATAAATCAGAAGTAAATTCAACTGCTTGTTGCAAACCAGCAATTCCGCTGTAACTGTTTATGATTATCAGCAAATTGGAGGTGTCGTCTGTTATTTTTGTCCGTTCATTATCGCTTGTAGGTGTGCCAATTCCACCAATATTATCGCGATAAAGTGGCAAACCTTCTACATTTAACAAACCACGACCGATGGCGTCAAACTCATCATTTGCAGTTCCTGCGCCCAAATTAATATCTCCCTGAATTTTATCAGCATCGAAACCACCAATCGAAAATCCACTTTTTATAGAGACTATATTGATAATGTCGACTATCGTATTTACCTTATAAACAGGAATTTCGCGCACAATTCGCCGACACAATGCCTCTGCTGATGGTCGGTATCGGTTCGGATCTTTCCCTAAAGTTTTGTATATTTTTCGGGTAGCAGCTATTTCCAACCGTTTATTGATTTCTTCTAACAGATAGTTAGAGTGAATTTTTTCAATTTCAGACTCCATTACGGTCCAAAGTTCATCGGAAGTTGTAGAATTCTTAACTGCGCAGGTAATTATTCCCAATTGAATTTCGGGACAGGCTTCTTTAATTGTCGAAGAAATTTCTATATTCATAAACTACTGATTTATTTCAACATAATTCCACTTAACATTCTACCCGATTTAATACCCAAACGACGCGCAGAAAAGAATTTTTCATTTTCGCTAAAAGTGCAAATACCGGCCATTTCAATTTGCTGTTCAGGAATTCCTGATTCAGTTAATAACCAACGATTTGCATTCCAAAGATCAAGGAATAATTCGTTGTTTCTTGTTTCAAAAAATATGTCAACCGGAAAACCGGCAACTTCAAAAGCGTGCAAAACTTCTTCACCTACATTATAAACTTGTTGCGAAATAGAGGGTCCGATTACAGCAAAAATATCATTTGGATCGCAGCCAAAATCCGTCCCCATTTTTTCAATCGTTTTAGCGGCAATTTTTCCACACGTGCCACGCCAACCGGCATGTGCCACGGCAATTACTTTATTTACAGCATCATAATACATTATTGGAACGCAATCGGCTGTAGTAACACCTATACAAATGCCTTGTAAACTGGTAATTAATCCATCCACACCGTTTAAATATTCAATTCGCTCGTTCTTTTTTAATTGGAAAAATGTTTCATCAATATTTTTCACAACAGTATCATGCGTCTGAAAAGGAAAAATGATATTATCAGATTCAATGGAGAATTTTTTGCAGAGAATTTGAAGATTTTCATTCTGATTTTCAGCATTATCACCACTAAACGGACTGATATTAAACGATGAATAATTGCCCACACTTACACCTCCGATTCGGGTAGTGCAAAAGTGGGCAATGTTATTAAATTCGTTAAATGACTGATAGTTGATAAATGTCATGGAGAAAAATGAATTATAGGTCGTCCCAACCGATTCCTCGGTATTTGCTTATATCATCGTCATCATCCTCTTCTTCGTACGGAAAGTCCTCTGTTTCATCATCATCGTAATCGTCATCCGGATTTATTTCAGGTTCTGATAATTGCATTGGGCTGTGCGATATTTCAATGATTTTGTTCGATTCTTTGTTAATTTCCTCCCAAATCAAATCCTTTAATTCAGTGATTCCCAGACCGCTGACTGATGAAATGAAAACTGTTTGAACATTTTCAGGAAGTTCCTTTTTAACTTCTTCAATCAACTCATTATCAAGCATATCACTTTTAGTAATGGCAAGTATGCGCTGTTTTGTTGTTAGTTCCGGATTGTAAATTTGTAATTCGTTAAGTAAAATATCAAACTCCTTTTTAATATTTTCGCTATCAACAGGTATCATAAAAAGCAATATTGAGTTGCGTTCAATATGTCGTAAAAATCTCAATCCAAGTCCTTTACCTTCCGAAGCTCCTTCGATAATACCCGGAATATCGGCCATTACAAATGACTTTCCATCGCGATATGATACGATCCCCAAATTAGGAACTAAAGTAGTGAACGGATAATCTGCTATTTCGGGTTTTGCAGCCGAAACGACAGACAACAAGGTTGACTTTCCGGCATTTGGAAAACCAACTAAACCAACATCGGCCAACACTTTAAGTTGTAGAATAACCGTTTTTTCAATGGAAGATTCGCCCGGTTGCGCAAATCGGGGTGTCTGATTCGTTGCAGTCCGAAAATGCCAGTTTCCCTGTCCGCCGCGACCACCTTTTATTAATACCACTTCTTCACCATCGTTGGTAATATCGCACAAAAAATCGCCGGTTTCGGCATCATATACCACTGTACCACAAGGCACATCAATAATTTTATCCTCACCTTCTTTACCAAAACTCCGGCTCAGACTTCCACCTTCACCATCTCCGGCATGAATATGTCGCGCATATTTCAAATGAATAAGCGTCCAGTGGTTTTTATTGCCCCGAAGTATAATATGACCACCACGACCGCCATCACCACCATCAGGTCCGCCTTTTTGCGTCAATTTGTCGCGGTACAAATGTTTTGAACCGGCACCACCTTTGCCCGAACGACAGAATATTTTTACGTAATCAACGAAATTTGAACCAGACATATTTTTTATTTATTGTAAAGAAATATAAGTAAAGAGAATAATATAATGTCACATTAATAAAACAGTAATGTGCTGTTTATCTTCTTTTTATTTAATAGTAAATGGTTCATTTTAAAATAGTAAATACTTATATATGCGGAAGCAATTTTCTTTCCCGATCTTTCACTTTCAGGCTACGAACCGGAACTTGCCAAAAAATTAGCGACTAATCATAACGTTATTCGTTTAAACATCTTTCAGCAAATAAGTGACAACAACCTTATCATTATCGGACTTGGATTACCGACCACAACAGAATCGCAAATCCGCGCCAGCGTGTGTGGTTTTTAAAAGGATATCTGGTGATTTATAATTCCGATTGCGAATCTTTGTATGATGACAATATTTTAAAAAAAGAGAAAACATGTTGCTGCAAATGGGAATGATGATTGTATCCCATTATGTAAGTACATGACAAAAAAAAATACTCTACTGATTCTTAACCACATTCAGACTATATTTATTAAAAGTAATTAAGAATTGGAACGCGGATAAGGCGGATTTAACGGATTGTCGCTGTCAAATTTTTAATCATTACGGATTTTTTTTCTGATTTTAAATTCAATAAATTGAATTTGATCCGTTCCGATAAATCAAAATCAGAAATCAAAGTAGTTGATTAATCCGATAAAAATCCGTTTATCTATTTTATTGTTATATTATATCCGTGTAAATCAGCTTAATCCGCTCCCGACAACTATCGGGGCCGTGTTCCAATTCTTTTTTTTGTCATGTACTTAGTCCCATTATATAAAACTTCATAGATTGATAAAAACCATAACGATTTGATTAAAATAAAATTTTAGATTCATTTATCTGTAAGATAAAAAATGAATTCTATTAAGGTATTTATAAATTCAAACAATTATCTAAATTTAAATATCCTACCCAAAGAATTATCTAAATTCAAATATTCTACCGATAAATCTGTAATGATGCATTAATAATAATAGCGTATATTTGCCCGAAATTTTTTGGAAGCCATATTGGTTTCAACGAACAAATTAGTAAACATGTACTTTAAAACTAATATTAAATAATCCAAATAATACTCTCTACTTATGAAATTGAGATTTCTTTTACTTGCATTAGCCGCATACGGTACTATAACATCAAGTGCTCAGAACTACACAACCGGACATCCGGCGGATGATACGAATTACGGATACCTGAAGAAATATCTGCCGCTCAAACAATACATTAATTATGGTAAGTATCCTAATTTCAAGCTGGGACTTGCCGTCGGAGCCAATGATTACCTGAACAACAGTACGGTTAAGGCGGTTGTCAATGACTATTTCACTGAGACTGTTGCTGGCAATGAAATGAAAATGTCAAGCTGTGTGAGTAGCAACGGGACTATGAATTTCGGTACCGTTACTAATTTTGTAAATACGGCAGCTGTAGCCGGAGTAAACATATACGGACATACGCTGGCATGGCATTCCCAACAGGCTACCGGCTACCTGAACGGTTTGATAAAGGACCTGCCTCCACTTCCGATTCAAAACAGTGACACGACCGTATGGGCGTTGATGAAATCAAAGGACTTCACACAGGAAAAGAGCATCGGTTGGACATCAGACAAAACAACGTATGGCTATACCACCTCTTTCGTCGGTGACGGTCTTCAGGTGCATACCACCAAAATTGTCAACTCATGGGAGGTTCAGTACATTGTTATGGACAACATCCCGACAGTTCAGGGTGTAACCTACAAAATGACTATTACCGTAAAAGGATCCGCTGCCGGCAATATCCATAGTAAACTTGGAGGATGGAGCGGCGGAGCAAGTGCGGAAATACCATTCACAACGGAATGGAAAGATGTGGTCATCAACTATACCAGCACACTCGATAACAGTTTTCTGCTTTTCCAGAACGGAGACTTTGTAGGTGACATCTGGATTAAGAACATCAAGTTTGAAAAGACCGTTCAAGGTAAGAAGGCTACCCGTAGCTGTCTCGTGTTGAATGCCACGGCAAAGAATGCGAATGTATGGGATAACCAGTTCTGGATCAAGTTAGGAAGTTTCAATCAGGGTGACACCTATGAATTCTCAGCCCAGGTGCGTGCAGACAACGAAGCGAAGGCTTCCACTCAATTACACAACGCTCCGGGAAGTTACGTACATTATCAGGCAGTTGGTGATGTCAACTTCACAACAGAATGGAAGACAGTGACCAAAACCGGATCATTCTCTAATACTGCACAGTCCATCGCTTTCAATCTCAACGAATTTACCGGTGCCAACAACTACTATTTCGACAATGTCAGTTTCAAGGTCAATGGAGTGGAACGTGTGAACAACGGCAATTTGGATGGAATCGATGTTTCATCGTATGCATGGAAACGCTTCGGCGCAGGCATTGTTGCACCCTCCATCTCGAACTACCGTTACGTTCAACTACCGCAGAGCATTCCATTAACGGCTCAGGTTAAGCATGACACACTAGTCTATGCCATGAACCGTTGGATTGGCGGAATGATGACAGCATGCGGCGGTAAAGTGAAAGCCTGGGACGTGGTCAACGAAGCGATCTCCGGAGGCGATTCCGACGGCGATGGTTTTTATGACCTTCAGCATTACAGCGGCAATGACGCAGATTTCTTCTGGCAGGATCACATGGGTGACCTGGAATATGTACGTCAGGCAGTACGTTTGGCTCGTCTGCATTATGCCAATTCAATGGCTTCAAAAGGTGGTGACGATGGTAAACTGACGCTGTTTGTGAATGATTACAATCTGGAAAGTGACTGGGTCGGCAACAAAAAACTGAA
>JAKLIM010000072.1 GCA_022709605.1 Bacteroidota bacterium
GGTATCCCAAAAGACGTTATCGACATTAGTGTCAATAATTGAAGTATTACAAGTACTCGATTCAAAATCGTTGATGAGATAAATAGTCGCATCAAGTCGTGATGACCAGGTTAAAATTATTGATAATAACAAAAATAATTTTATACTTTTGTTTTCACATACAACAAAACATTCATACACATGAAACCAACACTTTCAGCATTAATTGCACAGGGAAAAACATTAGTTTCGGACGGCGCATGGGGCACATTTTTACAGGCAAAAGGATTAAAGCCGGGCGAATGTCCCGAATTGTGGAACATTGAACATCCCGAAGCCGTTTTGGACATTGCAAAAAGTTATATCGATGCCGGAGCCGATACCATCGAAACCAACAGTTTCGGAGGAAGTTGCTTCAAACTCGAAGGGTTTGGATTGGCCGACCGCGTTTACGAAATCAACCGCAAAGCCGCCGAAATATCCCGACAGGCTGCCGGCAATGATAAATACGTGCTCGGTTCGATAGGTCCAACCGGTAAAATGCTTATTATGGGCGATGTAACTGAAGAAGAACTGTATGAAGCATTCAAAGAACAAGCTGTAGCATTGAGCGATGGAGGAGCCGATGCCATAGTAATCGAAACTATGACTGCGCTTGACGAAGCCGAAATTGCAGTGCGTGCCACGCGCGAAAACACCAAACTTGAAGTAATCTGTACCATGACTTTCGATCATTTGGCAACCGGCGAATACCGTACCATGATGGGAGTATCACCCACCGAAATGGTAGAAGTACTTAAAGCTGCCGGAGCAGATATTTTAGGAGCGAATTGCAGCAACGGTATTGAGGGAATGATTCACATTACCGAAGAAATCAGATCGGTGGACAAAGAAATACCCGTTTTGATTCATGCCAACGCCGGATTGCCAATATTACAGGGAATGTGTACTGTATTTCCCGAATCGCCCGAAATGATGGCCGCTTATGCCACTCAACTTGCTTCGGCCGGTGCCAATATTATAGGTGGTTGCTGTGGAACGACTCCGGAACATATTCATAAACTGGCTGATGTACTAAAAAGTCATTGATAATTTATTGGTGAGGTAATGTCGAGTTATTTAAGAAATTAGGAAAATAGAAATTAAGAAAAATTTTGCTGAATTGATTTATTAATTGAATTATTCTTACCGAAACTTTCAAAATTTTTATTTCACAAAATTTTCAACAATACCTTATAAAACGAACAAAGGCGGAATGAATTATCCCGCCTTTGTTCGTTTTAAAGAAAAAATTATCAACCATGCATGTTTTGTCCAAAAATAAAAAAGATGGCAGCGGCCAGTAATGCACTGACAGGTATAGTCAGAATCCAGGCAACCAACAGGTTTTTAGTCACACCCCAACGTACAGCCGAGAGTCGTTTAACAGCTCCCACACCAATGATTGAACCGGAAATTGTATGTGTAGTACTAACCGGTATTTTCAGAATTTCAGTCAAATAGAGCGTTAGCGCACCGGCCGTTTCAGCAGCTACACCTTCGAGCGGTGTTACTTTGGTAATGCGCGAACCCATGGTTTTTACAATTTTCCAACCGCCGGACATTGTTCCAAGCGAGATCATTGTGAAACACGAAAAAGCAACCCAGTCAGGCATTTGACCTATGCTGTGAATTCCCATATCAATTCCATTCTGGGTATAGGCAGCAAAAAGTGCCGCTGCAATAATCCCCATAACTTTTTGTGAATCATTCAATCCATGCCCAATACTGAACAAACCTGACGAAACTAACTGTAACCGTTTAAACCATAAATTGGCTTTGTGAGGATTTACTTTTTTGAAAGCATGCAAAATAAAGATGGTGAGCAGGGATGAAATCATCATACCAATTAACGGAGCCAATACAATAAATGATGCAATTTTAAGAATTACTTCCCCCTTGATAGATTCGAAACCGGAAGTAGTGTAACCATTGGCTATAATTGTGCTCATAATGGCCGCACCTGCAAAACCACCGATCAGGGTATGCGAAGAAGAAGAAGGTATTCCGAACCACCACGTAGCCAGGTTCCATGAAATGGCGGCAATAATTCCGGAAAAAATAACCGGCAGTGTAATAAAATCTTCGATAACTGCTTTAGAAACTGTATTTGCAATACCAAATTCGCCGATAATGTATTTCGCAATAAAGAAGGCAACGAAATTAAAAAAAGCTGCCCACAAAACAGCTTTGAAAGGTGACAAAACCTTTGTTGAAACAATTGTTGCAATTGAATTGGCCGCATCATGAAAACCATTAATAAAGTCAAATATCAGAGCAAGAACTATAATCGTTATTAAGAGTGTCATTGTTTCTTTAAATTATTAAGCGTACTTTACAATAATGGTTTTGATAATTTTTCCTACATGATCAGCCGCGTCTGTCGCTTTCTCAAGTTCAGACATAATTTCTTTTTGCTTAATAATTTCTATTGCATCATTCTGATTTTCGAAAAGATCAATCAAAAAATGTTCGTAAACATCGTCAGCTTTATTTTCGATATCATGTAATTCGGCACAATATTCAGTTACTTTGGTTCTGCTCTTTTTGAGTATATCTAATTCATCTACAGCTTTACCGATACAAATTGCGTCTTCTTTAATTAATCCGGCAAGTACGATAGCCGCTGCAGGAATTTGCTTAGGATTATAAAGCACAATGCGTTTTGCACAACTGTTTATAAAATCCGTTACATCATCGAGGTTGTCGGCCAAATGATGGATATCTTCTCTGTCAAAGGGAGTTATAAAAGTAGAATTCAGTTCATCGAAAATACGATTCGATAATGCATCGCCTTTAAGCTCCTGTTCTTTGATCTTTTTGTAAAACTCAATTGCCTTCTCATGCTCGTAATTTTGTATGCATTCAATCATTAAATCTGAGGCAACCAATAGAACATCAGCCATTTCCTTTAAAATTGGAAAAAATTTGGTTTCTTTAGGCGTGAACTTGCTGAAAAATGTATTATCCATGAACTTACTTTTTTAAAATTTTTGTAATGGGTTTATACTACTTTTATTAATAAAATTTAAAGTACAAAAATAATAAAATGAATCCATAAAATCTACATAAAAATATATTTATCTTAAAATTAGCAAATACAGCATAAAGCGTTTATAGAATGTGATTTAACGCATAAAAATGTATTATCTACAACAATTAAACAAAAATCACTAATCAACATTTACATCACAAAAATTAGTATTGAAACACATAAGAAGATGAAGAATGATTTAGATCAACTTATATTTTAGAATATGAATTATAATTATATAATTGATTATCAGATATTTTAATCGATAACGAAATATAAAAATGATTAATTTGGAATTATTTTCTTAAAATATTTTTTTTGATATAGAAAAAGTGATATTTTTGCAGAACTAATTAGTACTAACAAAAATTTTAAGAAAATGGCTTACGTAATTTCAGAAGATTGTATCGCTTGCGGTTCTTGCATTAGCGAATGTCCTGTAGATGCGATAACAGAAGGTGATATCTATGTGATTGACGCTGATGTATGCACCGATTGTGGAACTTGCGCTGATGTTTGCCCATCAGAGGCAATCAGTCCGGTTTAAATTTATTCAACAAAAACTCAAACCTGCCCGATTTTATCTGGCAGGTTTTTTTATGGTTGATACCCTGAGTTTTCAAGTATTTTCTGAGCATTGGATTCATCCATCAATTGTGACAATCCAATCTCTTTATTCGTGTTCATATAACTTTCCACAATCTGCCAGCCGATCCAGGTTGCCAATCTTCCCGGCGATTCCTGCGAAATCGTGGCGGTAAACGGTGCATCGTTTATATATTTGTTTATCAATATCATATCGGTGCTGAACAAATGTTTCTGCTCAATCATAGCCGACCAAATTTCCTTTTCGAACTTACTGCACCATTCCAGGTTCTCTTTCGAATAACCAATTATGTATTCCGGTTTTTCTTCGGGCAACAAAACCGAAAGCATGTATAATATTTTTCCATGATAAATCAAGTGATCCAACAGTCTTTCATCTTTTGTATTCATAGGAAACGATTTGTATAACAAAGCCGATACAATATCAATCGGAACAGATTCGGGACGCATGTTTTGCGTTAAATATTTGTAGGTTATTTCGGAATACTCTGGGTAATCACTTCCCAGATAAAGGTCTGTACCAATGCCAATTATTTTGTCGGTTTGAATAAAAGCGCTGTTAAAACCCGAAACAAAAAAATAAATTTCGGGCAACTCTATTTGCGGAAAAATATGATTTATTCCGGCAAAAGCTACTGAAACTTTCTTTTCGATGGAAGAAACATCGCCGAAAACATCAAGCACTTTTTTATTAACAGCTACAAACGATGTATCTTTTAGAAAATTCAGCAGCAAGCTTTTTACTTTTGCGGTATCGCTGGTATTTTCGCCAATAATCTGCGAAATATAAATTGACATAAAATCCGGGTCATTTTTATATAAATCACGAACTTCTGCTTCAATTTTGGCAGTATCAATACCGATAACAGCTTTATCGAACCGATGTATTTCTACATCCCTCTTTTGGGCTGATTTAATTCCGTATCTATCGTTTTTATGGCATGAAGTAACCGAAAGGAATATAATCAATAACCAAAAAATACATTTGTTGCTCATTTGCATTAATAATTGAATTAAAAAAAGCGCAATCTGCAAAGTATAAACTCTGCATGTTGCGCTTTTATTATTTTAAAAATAACTTTTTTACAAGAAACATCATAAATAGTTGACATTTTGAAATTTGCAAACCATTGAATTCCTCGTCATTATTCGTTGCTCTTTATTCTATTGTCTATTAAACTATTTCTTCTTATTTCTATCCTGCAAAGCTTTTTGTTGCTCACGTTGCATCTTTTCAATTCGTTCCATAAAGCCGCCTTTCTTGGCAGGAGTTTTCGAATTCGCATTGCTGGCTCGTTTTGCATGAAGCTGTGCTAATAACTTTTTCTCGTCAACTGTAGCTCGTATGGCATAAGTTTGGGCAATCGATATCAATGTTGAAACAAAATAATAATAACTTAATCCCGAGGCATAACTATTGAACATAAACATGAACATTACAGGCATCAGGTACATCATCCATTTCATCATGCCGGCTCCGGGTTGATCAGGAGTAGCCGTATTGGCCATATTTAATTTGGTCGAAATAAGAGTTGTAATCGTCATCAACAATGTGAAAAGACTGATGTGATTTCCGAAATATGTCGAAATTAATGGAATAGTTGCATTCCAACTCACAATGGCATCATACGCCGAAAGATCAGTTGCCCAAAGGAAACTTTCCTGACGAAGTTCGATAGATGCCGGGAAAAAGCTGAACATCGCAAATAATATCGGCATTTGAAACAGCGTAGGTAAACATCCACTCATTGGACTTACTCCTACTTTTTTGTACAATTCCATAGTAGCTTTTTGACGTTCAGCCGGTTTATCAGCAGGAATCCTGCCGTTTATTTCGTCAATCTCAGGTTTCAGAACGCGCATTTTAGCACTCGAAACATAGGATTTATAAGTAAACGGATACAATACCAATTTGATAACAATCGTCATCAATAAAATAATGATCCCGAAACTACTTAAAAATGTACTGAATAAATTAAACATTGGGATAATTGCAAATCGGTTTACCCAACCGAAAATACCCCATCCCAATGGTATAAGACTATGCAGATTTAATTTCTTATCCGATGCAATTCCTTTATCGTAATCCGAAAGCGTTTTGTACTTATTTGGACCTAAGAATATTCTGAAATTAGTTGTTTCTTTTCCTGAAGGATCGAACGCCACAGTCATTTCCGATTTATACGATTTAAGATAACCGCTTTCTTCCTTTTCGATAACACTTTCGAGTGAAGTGGATGCGAAAGGTTCGTCGGCAATAATTATACTGCTGAAAAACTGATCTTTAAAGGCAATCCATTTTACTTTGTTGGTAAGTTTCTTTGCATCGTTTTTGCTCTCGCTGAGGTTTTCAACATCGTCGGCATCAAATTTATAATGAATGGCCGAATATCGATCTTCAAAAGTACGACCTTTTTCCTGTTGACGAATACGCGATGACCATTGCATTTCGAGGAAATTAGTTCCTGCAGGCATAATGGTATTCATGCCCACTGGTACAATTGAAAAATTCATCATGTAATCATCCTTGGGCAAAGTGTATGCGAAATCGATGTAAGCGTTTCCGGTTGTTTTCAATCGAAGCACCAAAGTTTGATTTCCTTTGCTGTCACTCTTCACTTCAGAAACGGGTTCGAAAAATAAATTCTGCGTATTTACAACCCGATTATTGGTGGTAACCAATGTGAAACCCATATTACTTTCAGCAGCATCAAAAAGCACCAGCGGAAGCGAATCGTGTGTACGGTAATTCTTCAGTTCGGCGGTGTATAATCTACCACCTTTGTTACTAAATGTAAGTTTAACAAGCTTATTTTCAAGTGTAAAAAACTTTTGTTCGCCTACGGCCGATGAACTGAAAACGCCAAATGCATCTTCAATTTTTGATTTTACAGCTGAGGTGTCGTTTGTAACGACCGAGTCTGTCATGATTATTTCTTTCGCTTTCCTGACTGCTTCCTCATTCGCAATTCTGTTTTGTTCTACTATCTCAATAGAATCGTTGTATCTTTTTTGACGTGCAATTTGTTCTTCGCTTGGTTTATTTAAAACCGAAAACCCAATGAGAATTGCAGCGATGAGAACAAATCCGATGATTGTATTTTTATCCATCTATTTTACCCGATTATTTTTACTTAATTCTTTTCTTTTAAAAAATTTAAATCAACTATTTATCAATAGCAGCTTTTATAAATCCAATGAATAATGGATGCGGATTGATAACCGTACTACTATATTCAGGATGAAACTGTACACCAATATACCATTTGTGTGAGGTTAATTCGATAATTTCTACCAGATTAGACTCTACGTTCATGCCGCTGCATAACATTCCGGCCTTTTCAAATTCTTCTATATAAGCATTGTTAAACTCGTAACGATGACGATGTCTTTCGCTAATATTTTCCTTTTTATAAATACTGTAAACTTTCGAATTCTTTTTGAGTTTACATTTAAATGCACCCAAACGCATGGTTCCACCCAAATCGAGGATGTTTTTTTGCTCCTCCATAATGTCCACCACATTATTCTTTGTGTTCGGATCAATTTCGGTACTGTTGGCATCAGCATATCCCAATACATTTCGGGCAAACTCAACGGACATGGTTTGCATGCCCATACAAATTCCGAGGCATGGAATGTTATTTTCGCGGGCATATTGAAGTGCTGCAAATTTTCCATCCATTCCACGCGTACCGAAACCCGGTGCCACAATAATACCATCAACTTTTCCTAACTTCAGGGCAACGTTTTCATCGTTTAATTTATCAGAAAGAATAAGATCTAACTTCAATTTGCGATTATTGTATGCACTGGCATGTATAAGTGACTCGATAATTGATTTATAAGCATCAGGAAGCTGAACGTATTTACCGATAAGTGCAATCCGCACTTCTTCTTTTGCATTTTCAAGTTTTTCGACAAATTCAGTCCACTTCACCATATCCGCAGCAGGCGTATTGTCCAAATCATAACCCATTTTAGTCAAAACTACCTCATCAAGCTTTTCCATTTGCATATTGAGTGGAACTCTGTAAATGGAAGGAACATCAATCGATTGGAGCACAGCCGAAGTTTCAACATTACAAAACAGCGCAACTTTTTTACGTAAATCAGCCGAAATATTATGTTCGGTTCGTAAAACAAGAATATCGGGTTGAACGCCCTGTTCCTGCAATGCTTTTACCGAGTGTTGAGTTGGTTTTGTTTTCAATTCTTTGGCAGCAGCCAGATAAGGAACATACGTAAGATGAATGATCATACAGTTTTTTCCGAGTTCCCAGCGCAACTGACGCACACTTTCGATATACGGAAAAGACTCAATATCACCAACAGTTCCACCAATTTCGGTAATTACAAAATCAAAATCACCTTTTGCACCCAGTAATTTGATATTACGTTTAATCTCGTCGGTAATGTGAGGAATAACCTGAACGGTTTTTCCCAGAAAATCGCCGCGACGTTCTTTGTTGATTACATTCTGATAAATCCTTCCGGTAGTAACGTTATTGGCTTTGTGGGTTTCAACTCCCAAAAAGCGTTCGTAATGCCCAAGATCAAGATCAGCTTCGTGACCATCCACTGTTACATAACATTCTCCGTGTTCATAAGGGTTTAAAGTGCCCGGATCGACATTAATATAAGGGTCAAGTTTTTGGTTGGTAACCCTAAAACCACGCGCTTGCAATAATTTTCCCAACGAAGCGGCAATTATTCCTTTTCCTAACGAGGAAGTAACTCCACCGGTAACGAAGATGTATTTTGTATCTTTCACTATGAATTATTTACTTAAAATTACTATTCAAAAAGTTCGCATTTTTAAGTCTGCAAATTTCGTAAAAAAAAACGAATAACGAAAGTGTAAAATCCATTTTATAATAATAATGTAATTTATATGTAGAATATTTCAATTTAACAATTTATCTATTTATATATCAGATAAATATAAGTATTACAAAACTATAAAATTAAGAGCATATAAGTTCAAATTAAGATTTACATTGCTAAAAATAAATAATTACCTGAAAATTCAGTCCTGAAAAATTGAACATTCCAAATTCTTTTTTGTAATTTTGCGCACGTATAAAAAGTGGAGAGATTTGGACTGCTTGCAACCACAGAAAAAAATGCTAAATTGCTACATCATTTCTGCACCCTGTTAAGTCCATCCAAACAACTTGCCTTTTTATTTGTTTGTAAAATTATAAACTAATAAAATAAATTTAAAATGGGTTATTTATTTTCATCAGAATCGGTTTCTGAGGGTCATCCCGACAAAGTAGCCGATCAGATTTCAGATGCTATTCTCGATAATTTTTTGGCATTGGACCGCAATTCGAAAGTAGCTTGCGAAACATTGGTTACTACCGGTCAGGTTGTTTTGGCCGGCGAAGTAAAATCAAATGCTTACATTGATGTTCAGTCAGTTGCACGCAGAGTTATCAACCGTATCGGGTATACCAAAAGCGAATACATGTTCGACGGCAATGCCTGTGGAATTTTTTCGGCATTACACGAACAATCGGGCGATATAAACCGCGGTGTTGAACGCCAAGATCCTATGAATCAAGGTGCCGGCGACCAGGGAATGATGTTTGGTTATGCAACCAACGAAACAAAAAATTTGATGCCTATTGCACTTGACCTTTCACATGCATTGGTTGAAGAATTGGCAGCCATTCGTCGCGAAGGAACGGACATGACTTATCTACGTCCTGATTCAAAATCGCAGGTTACCATTGAATATGATGACAACAATCAACCGGTAAAAGTGAATACAATTGTTGTATCGACTCAGCACGACGATTTTGTACAACCTTCTGACACAAAAACACAGGAACAGGCCGACGACGAAATGTTGGATAAAATCCGCGAAGATGTAAAGAATATTCTTATACCACGTGTAAAAGCATTGGATGCACAGTTTGATCAATTATTTAAAGGTGACTACACGCTTCACGTAAATCCTACCGGCAAATTTGTTATTGGTGGACCTCACGGCGATACAGGTTTGACTGGCCGTAAAATTATTGTAGACACTTACGGTGGAAAAGGTGCTCATGGTGGTGGTGCATTTTCTGGAAAAGATCCTTCGAAAGTGGATCGTTCGGCAGCTTATGCAGCACGTCATATTGCTAAAAATATCGTAGCTTCAGGTTTGGCCAACGAAGTACTTGTTCAGGTTGCTTATGCCATTGGTGTAGCAAAACCGATGAACTTGTATATCAATACTTACGGTACTGCAAAAGTAACTTTAAGCGATGGTGAAATTTCAGAAATCATAGAAAAATTATTCGACATGCGCCCGAAAGCCATCGAAGAACGACTGAAACTTCGCGCACCGATTTACGAAGAAACCGCTTCGTACGGTCATGTGGGTAGAACGCCGGTAACGGTTACAAAATCGTTTAAAGACGGAAATGGAAAAGAAATTTCGCAGGAAGTAGAATTATTTACCTGGGAAAAAACGGATATGGTTGATGTTATTAAAACAGCTTTTGATATTTAAGAATTTCGATAAAAATGTTTTTATTTAAAATGAAATTGACACACAAGTCATTTTCTTAAGCAATAAAAACAGCTAATTACTTACCCCGATAGCTATCGGGAAAACCTAACAGGATTTGAAACCTGTTAGGTTTTTTTGTTTCTGTGGTATTTCAACCTCTATCCCTAACCGGGGACAGTGCATCGCTATTGTGAGATATTACTTTTAAATCTAACTGTCTTGAAATCCCTGCCAAAGACAAGCCGAAATATCAAATAAAAATCACTTATGATTCATTCTAAATTTGTTCAAAACTTTGTTCTCTTTGTAATTATTTATTTAATTCTTTAATATGATTATCCCCAAAACAACTTACTGTTTCTATCCGCTGGATTAAAGTGAGCAGAAGTGGGTCTCGCGATTTTTAATCGCGATTTTTTAAAACCGCGATTAAAAATCGCGAGACCCAACTCGAATTCCCTTTTTAGTCCATTATGCGGATAATTATATTCTTTAAATAATTATTCCCACTAAAAAAAGCCATCCTCTAAAGTTTTAGAAGATGGCCTAACAAAGAAAATTCGAAATTATAGTTCAAAAATTTCAAATTGCAGATTTAAACGTGAATTTGTAAACAAAAGGATAAATCTGACAAGCAACACAATACCCGAAAAAACCTTCGAGAAATGCACAAAATGCAAATACTCCTGTAAATATCAGTGCAACGCTTTGAATTTGAAGGAAATAAAACAATACGATTCCAAAACCAAACAAAATACCTATTCGCGCCGCAAATATTTTTGGTCCGGCATTGATTGGTTTCTTATGAATGTTTAGTGAAGTAAGTATCAATTTTGAAATTACTGCCAAAGGACTAAATTTCGATAATTCAGCACCGCGCATAACGAAATCAATGAGCAGAAATAAAACGGGTAGGATATTTCCGGTCAAAGCAAAAACAACCAATAAAAGTACTGTAAAAATTCCGTTCAAACGAGCTACATTTTCGTCCACTTTATTAATAGAAATGGGGCATATTGCATTTGTTTTCATACCATATTTTTTTAAATTATTAATGATACAAAGATAAGGGGTGAAAATTAGCCCTGAAATACCATTCATTCAGTATTTTTTATACCATAATGATGGTAATTGCGCATAAAAAATTCGCCTGAACATAAGTAAACTTACGTTCAGGCGAATAAATATATTGGTTGTAGAAAAATTACTGTTTCTCTATTTTCTTAATGAAAGTGCCATCCGAAGTGTTTAGTTTTGCAAGGTAAATACCTTTTGGTAAGCCACTTAAATTAAGTTTTTGTTCGTTAGTTGTAAATATCGATTTACCGTTTAGTGTAAGCAGTTCAACGCTTTGAATATCAAAACCTGTAATATATACCGACGACTTGGTTGGGTTTGGATAACACTTGTATTGACTCGCTTTTACTTCGTCGATGGCTGTATTGTTTGGAACCCATTTAATCGATATATTTGAAATTGGAGAAACATTTGTTGCTGTAACTGTTTGTGCAGCAGTTCCTTTTGTAAATGTCTTGGTTATATATTTACTATTTGTACCATAAGATTCAGAAGATAATTCGATGCTTACAGTAAATGTACCGTCCGGCACAATATTCGTGTTTGATTGGTCTTTACCATTCCATGTAGAATTATAACTTCCCGAAGAAGATTTGGTTGCTCCGGTAGTGGCATTTACTTTATTAGCAGCACTCTCGGTATTCCAATGCGTTAGATCAGCATAATATTTAGATGTATTACCATACATGGTTAGTGTTCTTAAAAATGTACCTGCAGGATTTTTAATCCAGACAGCATAATAATAGGGACTATTATAAGCTACAGATGCAGAAACTGTAAGAGTACCATCGGTATTGGCTTCGGGAGCTGATTCTTGTGCATTCGAAAACCCAAAGAATAATAACATAAAAGCGATTGAAAATAATTTAGACATAAAAATGTATTTATTTGTATTGATTTTAATTCTGCAAAGAAAATAAATTTCTATCAAAAAGATTTATATTTTTGATTTTTGTAACAATTTGTAAAATAAAATAGAAGATTTTTGTTATTTATAAAGTAAAATCGTAAATTTTCCATTTGACAGTTAAAAACAATAATAATAAACATTTGTTCAAGTAGAAGACAAATTATTTTTAAAATCTCTTGGTAATATTCAAAAATAATCGTTGGAAGGTATTGTCTGATTCAAAAGAAATTTCGTAATTGGTTGATAGAAAAAGGTTTTTCGAAATTCGCCAGGATAAACTAAGTTCGGCTATGTCTTGTTCAAAAATTTGAGCTTTTCTATATTCAATGTCAGCAGCTAATTTCCCGTTTAAAAAATCTTTCGACATGCATATGCCATAAATAAATCCGGATAAGTTGGCGGTTTTAAGGGCTGTTCCGGTTAACATAATCGAGGCATTAATCCATGGCAAAGACGAATAACTCAAATATGAGATGGCATTGAGGGATTCTTCCGCTATTGGTGTTTGAAGCCTGTAACCGGCATTTCCACCCCAGGTAAACGATTTGAACGGTCTGTAATTAAACCGGAAACGTAAACCCTGTCGCATTTCTTTTTCGAGCAAACTATCAATGCGATTTTTGTATGTTTCGTAGTAATATACATTTTTACGGGCATCGTAAGAAACTGACAACGAAAGCTTTGAAACGGGGCGATAAGACAATGAAAGATACATGCTTGTAAAATCGA
>JAKLIM010000073.1 GCA_022709605.1 Bacteroidota bacterium
CCACAAAACCACCGTGCCCGTGGTAAACCACACAGTTGTCAACAATCACATTTTCGGTAGGCATATTGCGCTTGCGACCCTCTTCGTTCTTGCCCGACTTCATACATATTGCGTCATCGCCAACGTCGAAACTTGAATTGAGAATCAGCGTATTCCTGCACGATTCCAGATCAATGCCATCACCGTTTTGCGAGTACCACGGATTGCGGACTGTGAGTTTATTAAATATAATGTTTTCGGACATAAGCTGGTGTAAATTCCAGGCCGGGGAATTCTGAAAAGTAATGCCTTCGAGCAGAATATTTTTACTGTTTACAATATTAACCATAACCGGTCGGAGAAAATCACGAATTTCCATCCATTCAGCATCTGTTGCAGGACCCACCGGCACATTCTGATCAACACACATTCCCTGACCTTTAAGCGAAGCTGCACTCGGAAACCAGGTTTTTTTATCGGCACTCAGCACACCGCCTTTTTTAATCAGGTCTTTGAATTGAGTTTCGGTCATTTTTGCTTTTTTAACCGGTCGCCAGGCATCGCCCGAACCATCGATAATTCCATAGCCGGTAATTGCAACATTCTCAGCATTGATAGCAGATATGGGTGATTGACAACGTTTTGTATTTAGCCCTTCGAAAACAGCATCAACAATCGGATACAAATTAAAGTCGGCAGAAAATCGTATCAACGAATTTTTTTCCAAAAATAAATTGGTGTTGCTTAACAAAGTAATCGGACCGGTTAGCCAAAGCCCTTCAGGAACAATTACCGTTCCGCCCCCTTTTTTGGATACGGCCGAAATTGCTTTCTCAAACGCCTGAGTATTTAATGCAATGCCATCGCCAATTGCACCAAAATCGGTAATTTTCACCGTGTATTTTTTGAAAACAGGTACTTTTAATACCGGCATTTCGAAGGGTAGCTTAGCATAGTACGCTTTAATTTCTTTGTTGCTGATGCTTTTGTAACTGCCTGCAAAACTCAAACCAAGCATACCCTGTAGACAAAAAATCAACACACATATCCTTCTTAAATTGTAAATCATATTTGTTTATATTTCAATGTTTCTGAATTGTTTAAATTGAAAAATACCTTATCATGGGAAACATTATTAACCAATTTCCGGCTATCAACACAGGCTTTTTTTCAATTTCAAAAGTATTCTAATTATAGGTATACATTGTGTAAATTTTGACAAAAAAGAAGTTGTTAATTGACAATTTAAACCTGAATGATTTAAATTGTCAGTCTCACGCATTTTTTTAGTATTTTTGTTCTCTGTAATCAATTGTTTTTGTCGAAATAATAAATTATTATGGCTACATTTCAGGATTATTAAGAAAATATTAAACGTAAATTTCCCGACCACATTTTCAATCCTATTCTTCAAAAAAAATTAAAATATAAGATTAAAATTTTATGATATTAAAACAAGATATTTTCCCAATAGGTCAAATAATTAAGCCACACGGAATTCACGGTGAAATGTCGTTCACATTCTCCACTGACGTATTCGACAGAGAAGAAATTCCTTTTTTCATAATTGAAATTGATGGAATTTTTGTTCCTTTTTTTATCGAAGAGTACCGTTTCAAAACCGACACATCAGGATTGTTGAAAATTGAAGATGTTGATACACAGGAAAAAGCGAAAGAATTTGCCGGCTTAACTATTTATTTATCTGTAAAATACATCGAAAAAGTAGAGAACGAAGAGATTGGACTGGAATATTTTGTTGGTTATAAACTTATTGACACTAACAAAGGTGAAATTGGTAAAATAACCGAAATAGATCAGACTACTGAAAATGCTTTATTTGTAATTGAAACCACCGACGATGAATTATTAATCCCTGTCAGTGAGGAATATATAGATAAAATTAATCACAAAAAGAAAATCATTTACGTCACTTTGCCCGAAGGATTGTTGGATTTGTAAATCAAAGAATTTTAAAAAGAATAAGAACAATATTCTATTTTAAAGGTTATAGTAAAACATAATCAATAAAAAAATTCAACAAACTATGAAATCAATATTATTTGCTACATTATTTATTTACAGCAGTTTAAGTCATGCTATGGCATTTTCAGATATTGCCTCAGATTCCGCAACTTCTAATTTTGCAGGTAACAATTTATATGATACACAGCATTTTATCAATGGAAATGCGGCAGATGAAGTTAGTTATTTATCCGCCGAACAAAACCTGACATCATCGACCTTTGAAACATATCACGTAGTACAAAACAGCAATGAGTACGCTGAGAACGCCGACACAAATCAATCAGATCCTGCATTTACAAAAAGGAATGATGGTGAGGTACTGTTAAATGAGAATTTTGAAACAGGTGCAGAAGAATTTAATCCGCAAGAGGTTAAAATAGAAAGCATTAGCCCATTCGAAAAAATGCCTTCCAATAAACAACTCAAAAAAACGTATGGAAAAAGCAGCTATTCTTATCAAAAAGGCGATAAATACATACCGCTTCTGGTTTCACTTCCTTCGTTGCTGATACCCGGATTAGGACAGGTTATAAACGGAGATGTTTTACAAGGGATTGGTTATCTGGGAGGTACAGCACTTTCGTTCTTTACCGTTATATATGGCGGTTTAATTAATTGGGGAGGATCTACGCTTGCAGGAAATTCGTTGATGATCATTGGAGCTGCGGGTTTTGTACTTTTTCCGGTTACATCGGCCATACAAAGTTACAAATTATCGAAATATAAAAACCTGTATTACAGAGATTTAAAACAAAGCAATACCATCGAAGTGGGTTTTAAACCCCGGATAAATATTCGCGATAAAAATGTTGTCCTAAATACCCAAAGTGTAGGATTAAGTCTGAATGTGCGGTTTTAAATTTTTTATCCCTGTTTTTAAATTTATAATCCACCTGAAACAGATGAATTGATGATACTTTTGTAAAGTAATCTTCATCAGGTATTATAAAACTAAATTCAAGTGAAAACAATCAACTTCAGCGTATTTTTAAGCATAATTTTTTTATCGTTTGTATCGTTTATTCCTCCTGTAGAAGCCCAAAAGAATAAGATACAGGATAAAATAAGTATTTACGAAGGTAATGTCATCTCTCCCGAAGGTGCGTGGTGCTGGTTTGCCGATCCGAGGGCATTGCATTACGAAAATGCCGGAGGTACTATCAACAGTACTTATGTGGGTTATATCGATGTACATGGAAATATCAAAGCCACACAACAGAATTTTCTGACCGGGAAAAACAGCGAAGTGCTTATTCGTTCGTATTTTCAGCCCGACGATCACGATAACCCTTCATTTCTTGTATTGCCCGACGAGCGGGTTATGATTTTCTACTCACGACATACCGACGAGGCTTGTTTCTATTACCGTATTTCAAGGAAACCGGGCGATATTACCACACTTGGCGACGAAAAGAAAATCATTACTGCCAATAACACCACATATCCTTCGCCATTTATCATGTCCGACGACCCTACGCATATTTACCTGTGTTGGCGAGGCATCAACTGGCATCCTACCATTGCCCGACTGACCATGCCCGATGCTTCTGACAATGTAAATTTCGATTGGGGTCCGTATCAGATGGTTCAATCTACCGGAGCACGTCCGTATTGTAAATATTTTTCGAATGGCAAAGACCGCATTTACCTCACTTATACAACCGGACACCCCGATAATGAATATCCAAACTGGGTATATTTCAATTATGTAGATGTAAATACCAAACAATTGAAAGACATTGCGGGAACGACATTATCGACCATAGCCAATGGCGTTCACAATGTAAACAGAACCAATTATAATTCTACTTACCCAAAAGCCGTGGTGGATATGCCAACCACTCAACGCGACTGGGTTTGGCAAACAACGATGGATACCGATGGAAATCCGGTAATTGCCATGGTGCAAATCAGTAACGACAAAGGAACACACAATTATTACTATGCCAAATGGACCGGAACTACCTGGCGCAAAACTTTTCTGGCTAACGGAGGTGGAAAATTCCATCAAACAGCAGGACTGGAACTTTGTTACAGTGGTGGAATGGCTATTGACGATGCCAATCCAAATACCGTTTATTGTTCCGTGCCGGTAGTTGGGACTTCAGGAACTGTGTACGAAATTATGAAATACGTAGTGGGTACCGATGGAACTGTTACCTCATTGCAGGCCATTACTTCTAATTCCACACTCAACAATGCCCGTCCGTATATTGTGTCAAATTCCGGAAATTCACCGCTTAAATTGGTATGGATGCACGGAAATTACTACGATTGGATTGTAAGTTCAACCAACCCAAAAGGCTATCCGACAGCCATTCATACTGATTATGTGTTGCCAACCGACAATATTGATTTAACCAACGGATTGCTGGTGAATGAAAATTTTACCGGAACAGTTACCGGAACAGCTACCACCTCGGGAGGCGTGTTAGTTTCAACTACCGAAACAAGCGCTACCCTTTACGCTCAATGCAGCGGTGCATTTTCAGTTTCGCTAACGCCTTATATCTACGAAGGTGCATACAGCGGAGTTATTTTCAAATCAGGAAATATTACCTACGGATTGAACGGTTCAACGTTTAAACCCTATATTACCATTGGCACAACAACTTACAACAGCACCAATCTGCTTGGTACTTCGGATGTGTGGAAAACTACAGCCCGTGGTACCGGAGGTGTTTGGTACGATCCAACCAAATTAAAATATTTCAATCTGACGCTGACCTACGAAAACGGAATGTTACGTATTTTCCGCAATGGATTAATTGATCAGACCATTGAAGTGCCGGGTTTGGTACTCGATAATGTGATTCCCGGAGGTTTCCTGGGCTGGGTTGAAGATTGCCGGGTATACAACCGCGCATTAACGCAGGGTGAAGTAAAACAACTCACTACAACCAGTTTGGCTTATACTTTCGACACCAATCTGATTGCTGCCATCGAAATGGCCGGAATTACAGTGTCAACCAATATTTACACCGATATGGTTTTACCTACAAAAACCACATCAGGAAATGCCATCACCTGGAATTCGGGAAATACCGCTGTTCTTGCCAATACCGGCTTGGTAACGTTGCCTCAAACGGCCACATCGTTTGTGCTTACAGCTACGGTTGGTTCACAAACAAAAAACTTTAATGTAACCGTTTTCCCGCGGGATATTCAGAATAACAAGATGATTGAATACCGTTTTGCTCCAGCCGATGTCTATACTTCAAGCGGTGTGAAATATGTGACTGATAAATCGGGAAAGGGAAACGATGGTGCTATTTACGGAAGTGGTGCTGTAAATGAAACACTGGATATGACGGCCAATACGGCTGCAGGATTTTCAACCAACACCTACGCCATGGCTCCGGCCGGAATGCTGAATAACCTGCGAAGCTATACGTTTCTGGCGAAACTGAAACCGACAAGTCTGGCAAACCAACCGCGAATATTCGATTTTGGTTCGGCGAGCAGTAATAGTATTTTGTTGCGGGCAAGCGCGTTTACGGCAGGATTCAAATACAATGGCGGTACAACCACACTGATAAATTCGTCGGCCACCATTCCTACAGGGCAGGAGTCGTTGGTAGGAATGACTTTTGATGCCAAAACAAAAACCACCAAAATTTATTTCAATGGTTCCGAAACTGCCAGCGCGTCAACCATCACGTACGAACCCTGGCAATTAACGGCCATCGGCGCCAATACCCGTAATTACATTGGTCGCACACAATGGTGGGATACTTCTGTGGCTGCAACCAACATTGATTACGTGGGCACTTTAGACGATATTTATCTTTTTGATATTGCGCTAACGGCTGCTGAAATAGTACAAGTACAAAACAATACCGGAACAGGTACAACAGCCGTTGAATTTAGTGCCGCAACATTATATCCAAATCCGGTAAAAGCAGGGGAGGAATTATCTATTAAAATGAATGCAAAAATCAATACCGACAAACCCTGCTACGTGGAAGTATTAAACCTGCTTGGACAAACAGTTCAGAAATTTCAAAGCGCCTCTTTTCCGTTAAACTTTTCCGTCACCAACACCAAAGGCATTTATTTTGTACGGGCATTGTCGGGCACACAACCGATTTTTAATGAAAAAGTGGTGGTAAATTAAAACTCCTTCATTGTTTTTTGACTTTTTTAAAAATAATCTCTATCACTCAGAAAACCATCATTTTTAAAATTTAATCCACACATTATTAGTAAGGAATTCTTCAATTCTGAAAATATTCTGAAAGCTGTAAAGCACTTTAAGGCTGTGTAAAATAATTCTACTTATTTTAATTCATATTTCTACCAGGAAGCTGTCCCAAAAAGGGCAGCTTCTTTTTTTTTGTTGCGAAAAGGGCTGGTTGTATCAAATTTACACGATGATGTATCAAAATTGACAGTTTCCGGAAGTTTACCGGTCTATTTTTGCATCGTGAATTTGTGTTTGGGTCATCAATGATTTTATCGTTTTTTGAAATCAAATTTCCGGCGAACTAAACAAATAAAAATGAAACGAGAAATAAACCGATTTATTAATCTTTAAATTAAATTATCATGAGAAATTATTACTTAATTTTGTTATACCTTTATTGATATAACTAAACACCTGTTCAAGTATGCGTAGTAATACGCTTATTATTTTTTTTAAAAGTTATATTACAAATTTTAAATCTAAAAAATCATGAATAAAAAAAACAAATTTCAATGCAATGTGCTTAGAAAATTGAAACTGTTAGCGATTTTTTGCAGTTTAAGTATTGCAATGTTTGCTCAAACAAAATCAATATCGGGTGTTGTAAAATCAGCAGAAGATGGCGAGAGTTTAATTGGTGTAACTGTAATGGTAAAAGGAACTACAACCGGCACGATTACAAATATTGATGGTAAATACACTTTAACCGTACCTAATTCAGATGCTGTATTGGTATTTTCAATGATTGGAATGCAGAAGGCAGAACAAAAAGTCGGAGCTAATACCATTATTAATATTACATTATCTTCAGAAACAAAACTTATTGACGAAGTGGTAGTTACAGGTTATACAACGCAAAAGAAAGCCGACCTGACAGGAGCGATTTCGGTTGTAAATATTGATGAAATGAAAAAATCAGCAGAAAACAATCCATTCAAATCGTTGCAGGGAAGAGTGGCCGGTATGACTGTTACAGCCGATGGAAATCCAAGCGGATCTGCAAGCATTCGCATCAGGGGTATAGGGACACTGAATAACAATGACCCACTTCTTATCATTGATGGTGTACCTACAAAAGGAGGAATGCACGAACTTAATTCCAATGACATAGAAAGCATTCAGGTTTTAAAAGATGCAGCTGCAGCAAGTATTTATGGATCGAGAGCCGGTAATGGTGTAATTATTATCACTACGAAACAAGGAAAAACAGGAAAAATGCGGGTTGATTTCGACAGTTATGTGACTGCCACCTCTTATAACAACCCTTTAAATGTTTTAAATTCTAAAGAATACGGTCAGGCTATGTGGCAAGCTGCAGTAAACAGTGGTAGCGACCCAAACACCAATAATATCGGCTACCGTTTCGATTGGAATTATGATGGTGAAAGTGCTATACCGGTACTGAACAATATGTTTTTACCGAAGTACCTGGATGCAGAAAAAACAATGTATTCCAGTGACACCGATTGGTTCGATGAAGTATCCAGAACCGGTATTATACAATCGCACAACTTATCGGTAAGCAATGGTACTGAAAAAGGAAAATATTTCTTTTCGCTTGGCTATTTTGAAAACGAAGGAACCATCAGGTATTCAAAATTTGATCGCATTTCAGCGCGTATAAACAGTGATTATAAATTATTAAATGGCTTACTGACGATTGGTGAAAACTTCACGCTTAACCGCACATCAGAAGTTCAGTCGCCGGGCGATGTACTCGATTTATCGTTGAAAGCATTGCCTATGGTTCCTGTTCATACAATCGATGGAGAAGGCTGGGGAGGTCCATCAAAAGGGATGAATGACCGACAGAACCCTGTTCGACTTATCACTTTCAATAAAGACAATCCTTACCAATACTGGCGTACATTCGGCAATGCTTATGCCGACCTGGAGCCGGTGAAAGATTTACATTTCAGAACCAGCATGGGTATTGACTACGGCAATTTCTTTAAAAGATACATGCAGCGCACATATCAATCCGGATTTCTTAGCAATACGATCAGCGGTGTAAATCTGGAACAATCTCATTCGATGAAATGGAACTGGACAAATACCGCCGCATACAAAAAAAGCATAGGCAAAAACAGTTTCGATGTACTGGCCGGTATGGAAATGTTTCGTCAAACCGATATAAATTTCAATGCTTATACTTCGGGCGAAAATGCATTTACAGTGGAAACTCCCGAATATATGTGGCCTGGAGTAAGTACCGGCAAAGCACAGGTTGGTGGTGGTGAAACCGGATATTCGTTGCTTTCGTATTTTGGAAAGGCTAATTATGTGTACGCTGATAAGTACCTTGCCTCAGCCACAATTCGTCACGATGGTTCATCCCGTTTTGGTAAGAACAACCGTTTTGGAACATTCCCGGCCGTTTCGGTGGGTTGGAGAATATCGCAGGAAGACTTTTTGGAGAGTGCCAAAGACATTGTTTCCGATTTGAAACTACGTGCAGGTTGGGGACAAACCGGTAATCAGGAAATTGACAATTATGCTACCTACACAATTTTTGTTCCCGACTATGGAGTTGCCGACCCCACATGGAGTATTGTAAATGGAACAGCGTATGACATCACGGGAAATGGCTCAGGTTCATTACCTGCCGGATTTCGGAAAATACAATCGGGTAACGATGACTTGAAATGGGAAACCACAACTCAGACAAATATTGGTATTGACTATGCATTTTTCGACAATAAATTGTATGGTTCGGCCGAATACTATATTAAATCAACCAAAGACATTCTGATTCGTCCGGCTTACCTGGCCGTAGTAGGTGAAGGAGGTGACCGCTGGAGCAATGGAGCATCGATGGAGAATAAAGGTTTTGAGGTACTGCTTGGTTATAGAAATACCACAAAATTTGGTTTAAAATATGATATTACAGCCAATATTTCAGGTTTCAGAAACAAAGTTACCTATCTGCCCGAAGATGTACAGAACTCATATGGCGGACGCGAAGGCGACAATATTCTGGGTCGTCCTATCGGATCGTTCTATGGATATGTAGCCGATGGTATATTCAGAAAGCAGGAAGAAGTTGACAATCACGTTGGTCAGGACGGTAAAGCTATTGGCCGTATCCGATACAAAAATGTGTATGAAGAAGATGGTAAAAACGAAATAAACGCCATGGATCAAACCTGGATTGGAAATCCATTTCCCGATTTTTCTTATGGGTTGAATATTAATCTGGAATACAAGAACTTTGACATGAGTATGTTCTTTCAGGGAGTACAAGGAGTTGATATTGTAAACAGTGTGAAATATCAAACGGATTTTTGGAGTGTGGATGATGTTAACTCAAACAAAGGACTACGCGTGCTAAATGCGTTTCATCCTGTGACTAATCCTGATTCGGATATACCCATGCTACAAAACACCAACTCGAATAACGAAGGTCGCTTTTCGACTTATTATGTGGAAGATGGCTCGTACCTGAAAGTCAGAAATGTTCAATTAGGTTATACATTACCAAAATCAGCTTTATCGAAAATAAACATCGAGAAACTCCGGTTTTACATTAGCGGACAGAACTTATACACGATCCATTCAAGTAAATTTACGGGTGTAGATCCCGAAAGTCCCGGATTCGGATATCCTATCCCTATGATAAGTACAATTGGATTAAATCTAACTTTTTAAAAATCAACAAAGATGAAAAAATACTTCAATACAGGTCTGATTGGCCTGCTAATAATTTGCTTTTCGGGATGTACCGATTTTCTGAATGAAGAGCCAACAGGAATTCTGACCACAGAAAACGTACAAACTGCTTACGAGGATGCGCTGACAACAGCTTACTCGGCACTTGGAAACGACCACTATAACACACCGCTTAGTTTGTGGCCATATGGTACAGTACGCTCTGATGATGCTTACAAAGGTGGTTCGGGCGAACAGGACATTTCTACTTTCCACTTTTTTGAGATATCGAATAATATTTCAACTGAGTTTGCCGAGGTAGATGCGCTTTGGTATCAATGCTATGTATCTATTTCGCGTGCAAATTCGGCAATCAAGGCAATTAATGCCGCCGAAAATCTAACGAACAAAGAAGCTAAAATAGCTGAAGCACGATTTCTGAGAGGTCACTTCTATTTTTTACTCAAAATACTGTTTAAAAACATCCCTTATATTGACGAAACCGTTCCTGTGGCTGATTATGGTACAATTTCGAACGTAGCACTGACCAATGACGAACTTTGGCAAAAAATTGCTGATGATTTTAAATACGGTGCAGATCATTTGCCCGCAAAACAAATGGACAGAGGACGTACCGATAAATATGCAGCGGCAACATATCTTGCCAAAACCTATTTGTACAAAGCCTACAGACAGGAGAACAGTGAATCAAATGAAGTTACTTCGATAAATGCAGCCGATCTGAGCAATGTCGTGACGTATGCGGATATGGTTATTGGATCACAATATAAACTCGAAAACGATTTTGCTTACAACTTTTTGCCTGGCAGTTACGAGAACGGTTCCGAATCTATATTTGCAGTGCAGTATTCAAGCGAAGATGGAACAAAATTCGGGCGAGTAAACCTTGGCGATTTACTCTCAGTACCAATGAAATTAGGTTGTTGTGACTTTTTAAAACCTTCGCAAACGCTTGTGAATGCATTCAAAACACAAAACGGGCTACCAGCTTTTGAGAATTACAATACCAGCAATAATGGTTATTCGGCACAGAATGATCCCCGCCTGTTTCATACAGTAGCCATTCCGGGTTTTGCATACAAATACAATGAGTCATTAATTTATGATGTGGATTGGAACAGAAATCCGGGTACATACGGAGTTTATGCTTCGTTAAAAGAAAATGTAGATCCTACATGCGATTGTTTTGTTCCCATGGTTCCATTTTATGCCAATACAAAGAATAGAATCGTTATCCGATATGCCGACTTATTACTTATGAAAGCCGAAGCATTGATAGAACTGCATCGTGCCAATGAAGCTTTACCTGTAATAAACTCGATACGTAACAGAGCAAAAAACAGCACTGAAATGATAAAGTATGCCAATGGTTTTGTTGACATCAAACTTTATCAAAACGGTGTAAACTGCAATTGGACTGAAGACTTTGCGCGAAATGCTCTACGCTGGGAGCGCCGACTTGAGCTGGCTATGGAAAATGGTAGATTCTTCGATTTGGTACGTTGGGGAGTAACTGAGCAGGTCATGGATGAGTATTATAACATAGAAAAAAGTCGACGTTCATACTATTCCGGTGCAAACTTCACAAAGAATAAACACGAATATTTGCCTATACCTGAGCAGCAAATCAAGTTTAGCAAGTATTTATACAAACAAAATCTAGGATATTAAAAAAACGGAAATGTTATGAAAAAGACAATATATTTTATTGCTATATTATTGATTGCTATTAGCTTTACAGCTTGCACTGATATAGAACGTGATACAGTTGATTTAAACGCTGATGTGGAAATTTCATCCTTCACAATCAAAGGAGTTGAAGGCACAATTGACACTGCAAAACAAACCATTAAACTATTCATGCCTCCGGGCACCGATTTGACCAGTCTGACTACTTCTATTTCCATTTCGGATGGAGCCACTGTTACGCCTGCATCCGGTTTGTCGATGGATTTCAGTTCATCTTCAACAACTCCCGTTGTTTACAGAGTTTTTAATAAAAACGTTTACAACACTTACAAAGTCACAGTTGAAGAGACCAAAGCCAAAATTACCATGTTTAAGGTAGGAGATGCTGTAGGTGATATCAATGAAGCAAACAGAACAATAACTGTGTATGTTCCGGCTGCTACCGACCTGAAATCGATTACTCCTGTAATTCAATACACTGCCGGTGCAACGATAAGCCCTGTTTCAGGCGAAATAGTTGACTTTACTAATCCTGTGGTGTACACGTTGAATTATGTTGGCTACCAGTTCAGTTACACAGTAACAGTTCAGCATGGTTCAATTCCGGGCTTAGTCATTTTCAATGGAGAAGATGTAAAACCTGTTTGGGCTAATATTGCCGCTACTGTAGAAAGCCCTTATGCTAATCCATTAACCGATGGCATAAACACTACGCAGTTTTGTGCTTCAATAATGAAAGCCGGTACTGATACCGATGCTGGTGGTAAACCATGGTCGGGTGGAGCGCTGTGGAATAGCTACAAAGTGAACATTAATCCTGCTGAATACGATCGTTTTAGCATTATGGTGCTGAAAAATGTAGCGGGCGATGTTCAGCTTGAAATCCAATCCGATGGGGAACAAAACAAAGACTGGCTAAAAGTATGGTATTCGGAAGATAATTTAGGCAAATGGCAAAAACTTACATTCAAAATACCGGAAAACAGAACGGCTGTCATAAACAACATATTGGTAGCTATTCACTGCCATGATGCAGGACAACCTGTTGCTTTTCCAACGCAACGTATGTATTGGGATGAACTAATTGCACTCCCTAAAGAGTAAATAGAAGGTACACTACCAGAAGCAAAAAACTGGTAGTGTACACTTTTTCAATTTTATAGTTACAAACGTCTCTCTATTCGCCCTAATGCGGATGCAGGATTAAATTAAAAAACAAATGAAAATACCAGGATTACTTTTCATGTTATCATTC
>JAKLIM010000074.1 GCA_022709605.1 Bacteroidota bacterium
ATACTTTTACACCATTTTACTGCGTCATCGCACCGTTTTGCTGCGATATCACACCGTTTCATTGCGTCATCGCACCAAATCACAGCGATATCGCACCAAATCACTGCGATATCACACCGTTTTACTGCGATATCGCACCAATTTACTGGGATATCACACGGTTTCGCTGTGTTAACGCACCAAATCACTGTGATTTGCCAATAAAATAAGCCGTCGCTCTATTGAATCAATAATATAGCGACGGCTTTTAGTTTTTTAAACTTTTGCGGATGTACCTGTACTTGCTTGTTTATACAGTTTTCCTAATTCGTCAACTATGGATTGCATGCCGGGCTCTTTCATTTTCAAAGCCATTTTTGCTTTCATGTATATGAAGCGTGACACTTCGTAAGCTTCGGCACCTGCCAATTGTTTGGTATCGCGTACCATTTCAAGTAATTGTTCCAGTTCATTTTCTACTATTGCTAATCCCGAGTACAATTTAATGTCATGTTCTGCCGCTACCAAAAGGGAATCACCGGGGTTAATGGCGGCAACTCTTGTAGCTAATTCATGTGCTTTTTCGGTAAATGGCTTGCGCCCATCGTCCATTTGTTGTAACGATTTTCGTTCATTTTCACCTATCTTAATCAGATAAGGCATCTGAATTTTAACACCTGTAATTGCTTGTAAAATTAGATTTTTTGACTCTTCCGAGAGAGTCACTTCGATTCTGTTTTCCATAATTTTTAATTTTTTTATTGTAAAATAATAGCTATAAAAAGACCCCATTACAAGAAATGAATTTCTCGCTATAGGGTAAAGTTGTGTCGAATATATTTGTAAATAAGAAGTTTATCACCCAATTGTGATTAACACAAGGGAATACGAATTTGAAATTATCAAAGTTTTTGAGAGAAAAAGTAGTTGGGTTGTAATTTGAAAGCATATTAGTTAAAGTTTATGTAGTTTTTAGCGAATTAACGGCCAGAAGTTGTAAACAAAGTGGCTAACAATATGTAATTCGTGTTGGCAAATATAGGAAGTTAAATTTAAAAAACCAATGGTTTAAATTGATTTTTTTTACTGTTATAGAACATATTTTGGTAAAATATTGTACTTGTTGGCGAACCCCATTCTGATATACATATTATTAAACGCTTATATGTTTGATACTGAAAAGTATTTCTTATTAATCCTACCTTTTATGTGTTGTGGTTTTTAATCCAATAAAATTACAAGTTAGTTTCAACTTCTACTAAAAGTCTATCGGCTGAACTTCGGAAAAGAAGTTCAGCCGATTATTTAAGTAATTGTTGCTTATTTAAATTTCAATTTTTCAGGATCTTGTCTTGTGTCGAAAATTCTGAGTAGTTGAATAGTATTTTTCTTTTCCTGATAGAAAATAGTATTGTGTTTGGTTACAACACACTTTCTTACTTTCAGTTTTTTATTTATAACCGGATAAAGTCTGGGATAAAGTGCAATTTGCTGCAAGTTTAAATCAACATCGTCAAGAAATTCATTGATAATTTGTTCATTCCAAATGTTGCTCAGATATTCAATTGTATTTTCCATGTCACTAACAGATAACGGTGACCAGATTATTTCCTTAAGCATGAGAATATTTATCTCTTAATTGACACATTACCTGGTTATGCGGTATTCCCTTCCCTGTTT
This sequence comes from Bacteroidota bacterium, assembly GCA_022709605.1. GTDB lineage: Bacteria > Bacteroidota > Bacteroidia > Bacteroidales > Paludibacteraceae > Paludibacter. Next base: position 1,660 of record JAKLIM010000074.1, read on the forward strand.
TCAATTCATTAATAGCTTCGTGTATTCCTTTTTGTTCAGCTTCAGTTAATTCGCCCCAAGCATCATCTTCTTTTTTGCTATTAATGAAATTCAGCATAACCCCATAAAACTCCTTGAGTTTTGAACCATCAAGAGCATCGATCTGACGGAATATCTGCAATTTAATTTCTTCTGTACTCATAATTCTTCTTTTTTGTATTTGCAAAGATAATTGGAATAACCGAAAATTAAAGTAGAATATCAAAGAATTTTTCTGTCCTTTAGAATAAGTATATTAAAAGAATTAAGTTTGGGACTGGATGATGAGATTTAATTAATCCCACCTTTTGGATACTTAAGATTTGGAATCCAATAAATAATAAGTTAGCTTCAATTACTATTTAAAGACTATCGGCTGAACTTTGGAAAAGGAAGTTCAGCCGATAGTTATATGTTCTAATTTTTACAGAGCCCGCAGGGATAATAGCTTATTGGAAATTTGCAGATATTTTAAATTATGAATATTGCCTTACATCTCACTCAGTTCCATCCAACGCATGGTTTTTTCCTCAATCAAATCATTTACTTCGGCATGTCTTTGCGATGCTTTTATAATTTCATCGGTGCTTAATTTACCTGAAGCTAATTGACTCTCAATTTCCAATTTCTCAATTTCCAGTTTCTGAATATCTTTTTCCAAAGATTCAAACTCCTTTTGTTCCTTATAACTGAGTTTTTTCTTGTCCGGTTGTAATTGTGGTGCAATGTCAGCTGTCCGTTGTCCGTTGTCTTTGCACTTTGCTCTTTGCTCTTTATTCTTTTCTTCCCTTTCCTGTTCTTCCATCAGCTCATTCCATTCCCTAAAATCTGTATAGTTTCCGGGGAAGTCCTTTAATTCTGCATTTCCTTTAAACACAAGCAAATGATCCACCACTTTATCCATAAAATAGCGGTCGTGACTCACCACAATCACACAACCTTTGAACGATTGCAGGTATTCTTCCAGTATGTTGAGCGTAACAATGTCTAAGTCGTTGGTTGGTTCATCGAGCACCAAAAAGTTTGGGTTACGCATCAAAACCGTGCAAAGATGAAGCCTGCGTTTTTCGCCACCACTCAATTTATACACGTAGTTGTATTGGGTTTCGGGCGAAAACAGAAAATATTGCAGAAACTGCGACGACGACATTTTTTTACCATTTCCCAAACTCACTTCTTCGGCTATATCGCGCACCACGTCAATCACTTTCATTTGTTCGTCGAAAGCCAAACCATCCTGACTGTAATAACCGAATACAACTGTTTCGCCCACATCGAACGAACCACTATCGGGTTTTACCAAGCCAAGTAGCATTTTCAGAAAAGTTGTTTTGCCTGTACCGTTTTTCCCAACAATGCCCATTTTTTCGTAACGTGCAAAATTATAATAGAAATTGTCGAGAATTTTGTTGTCACCGTAGGCTTTCGAAATGTATTTCGCTTCGAAAATCTTTGACCCAAGGTAGCTGGCTTTTACATCCAGTTGCACTTTGTCGTTGTTTCGGCGTTGTTTGGCCCGCTCTTCAATTTCATAAAAACTTTCCTGACGCGACTTTGCCTTGTGGGCACGCGCTTGCGGTTGGCGGCGCATCCATTCCAGTTCTTTTTTGTATAAATTGACGGTGCGCTCGCTTTCTGTATTCCAGTTTTCGATACGTTCCTGACGTTTTTCGAGGTAATAGCTGTAATTCCCGGTGTATTGAAATAATCCCTGGTGGTCAATTTCCATGATGTTGGTACAAACCCTGTCGAGAAAATAGCGGTCGTGCGTCACCATTAATAAGGCCATGGTGGAACGTTTCAGAAAATCTTCGAGCCACTCCACCATTTCGAGGTCGAGGTGATTGGTTGGCTCATCGAGTATCAGTAAATCAGGTTCAGCAATAAGCACATTGGCCAACGCCACACGTTTCAATTGGCCTCCCGAAAGTTCACCAATCAGTTGTTCGAAATTGGTAATTTTTAGTTTGCCTAAAATTTGTTTGATGCGCGTTTCGTAATCCCAGGCTTTGTGCAAATCCATTTGCGACAGAATCTCGTCGAGTCCATCGTGATTTTCCGAAATCATGCAATGTTCGTAGGCGGCGATAGTTCTTACAGCCTCATTATCAGAACGCAGGCAAGCATCAATGACCGATAATTCTTTGGGGAAATCAGGATCCTGGTTCAAATAACCAATGCGCAAATCGCGTTTAAACGACACATTGCCATTGTTATAATCCTCAATGCCTGCAATGATATTGAGCAATGTAGTTTTGCCGGTTCCGTTTTTGGCTATCAATGCAACTCGCTGATTATCAGAAATGCCGAACGATATATTTTCGAAAAGCAGATTATCGCCAAACGATTTGGTTAGATTTTCTACCTGTAAGTAACTCACCATAGATATATGTAAAAATAAAAAAATGAAGAATAGATGCAAAGATACGGAATTTAGGGCAGGATTCAATTTGTAAATTAACGAAAATCATACAAAAGAAAGACGGTAACAATTACAGTTTTTCAAGAATGATTTTATACCTTTGCGATATTAAACAATAAATGAAATAAATATTCATCAATAAAAAATCTTTAAAAAATGAAAAGTCTAAAAGGAACACAAACAGAAAAGAACCTGCTCATCTCGTTTGCAGGCGAAAGTCAGGCACGCAATCGTTACACCATGTTTGCGAGCGAAGCTAAAAAAGCCGGTTTTGAACAAATTGCTGCAATTTTTCTCGAAACAGCCGAACAGGAAAAAGAACATGCTAAAAAATTCTTCAGTTATCTCGAAGGCGGACCGGTTGAAATAACCGCTACTTATCCGGCCGGAATTGTGGGCACTACTGCCGAAAACCTGAAAGCTGCTGCCGAAGGTGAAAACGAAGAATGGACAGATGCTTATCCAAATTTTGCTGATGTGGCTGAAGCAGAAGGTTTTCCGGTAATCGCTGCCACTTTTCGCAAAATTGCAAAAGTAGAAGCTGAACATGAAAAACGTTATTTACGTCTGCTCGAAAGAGTAGAAGCCGGTCAGGTTTTTGCACGTGACGAAGAAATCAGCTGGCAATGCCGGAACTGCGGACATGTACATTATGGCAAAGAAGCGCCCAAAGCCTGCCCAACATGTGCACATCCACAAGCTTTTTTCGAAGAAGAAAAACAGAATTATTGAAAATTAATTGTACAATAAAAGCAAAAACCCCAACAGATTTCATCAATCTGTTGGGGTTTTAATTTTTATTAATTTAAGGAATTAACTAAAATAAAAAAACGAGTTTCTTAATTTCCTGATTTCTCCCGAAAGCTTTCGGGATTCTCAATTTCAAAATAACTTGTTTCCTAAAATCCACGAATAGCTTCAATTCCCGGAAGCACTTTGCCTTCCATGTATTCGAGCATAGCACCACCACCGGTCGAAACATAACTTACTTTGTCAGCAAGTTTGTTTTTATTGATAGCAGCCACAGAATCGCCGCCGCCAATCAGCGAAAACGCACCGTTTGAAGTTGCAGTAGCTACGGCATGAGCAATAGCAGTGGTTCCTTTCGCGAATTTTTCCATTTCGAATACGCCCATCGGACCATTCCAAAGTACTGTTTTCGAATTGGCAATTACATCGCTGAATGTTTTAATCGTATCGTCAGCAATATCGAGACCCATCCAACCGGCAGGAGTTTCATTGGTTTTCGAAATGCAGGTTTCTGCGTTGGCATCAAATTTATCAGCATTCACAGCATCAGTTGGTATATATACGTTAACTCCTTTTGCTTTCGCTTTTTCAAGCAATTGCAATGCCAAATCAAGTTTGTCAGCCTCGCAAAGTGAGTTGCCAATTTCGCCACCCAACGCTTTAATGAAAGTATAAGTCATTCCACCACCGATAATCAGATTCTGAACGCGGTCGAGCAGATTTTCGATAATCAAAATTTTATCCGAAACTTTTGCACCACCCATAATCGCTGTGAACGGAGCCTGTGCATCTTTCAATACTTTGTCCATGGCAATCAATTCGCTGTTGATAAGGAAGCCAAACATTCTGTTTTCTTCGCTGAAAAACTGTGCAATAACAGCTGTTGAGCCATGTGCACGGTGAGCAGTTCCGAAAGCATCGTTTACATAAACATCAGCGTACGAAGCTAATTTCTTAGCAAATTCTTTTTGTTTTGCTTTCAACGCTTTTTTAGCATCCTTTTTTTCTTCTTCTGTTGCAAATTCACCACGTGGTTTGCCTTCTTCTTCTTCGTAAAAACGAAGGTTTTCAAGCAACAATATTTCTCCGGGTTTCAATGCAGCTACCTGAGCATCAGCATTGGCGCAATCTTCGGCAAACTGAATTTTCTGACCTACACGATCTTCAACAGCCGAAATGATTTGTTTCAATGAATATTTAGGATCCGGGTTTTTAGCAGGACGTCCCATGTGCGACATTAAAATAACAGCACCACCATCTGCCAGAATTTTTTTCACAGTGAGCATTGCACCACGAATACGGGTATCATCACTTACAGCACCTGTTTCTTTGTTAATGGGTACATTGAAATCAACACGAACAATGGCTTTTTTGCCTGAAAAGTTGAAATTGTCTATCGTTTGCATTTTGTTAATTATTTAATAGTTTGATATTTAGCTTGTTTTAATTCCTCTTATTTTCAAAGCACAAAGGTAATAATTTTTTGTCAACGATGAATTGAAAACAGATAAGAAAAACGAAGAATTAATTTGTTTTAAATCGATAATTTACTTTTGATAATTGTAGATTGGCTTCTACAATTTTCGTTTTGAGATCTTCTTTGTATTTTACCAGTTTTGCCTGTAAAACAGCATCATTTCCGGCCAATATTTGCACTGCCAAAATTGCGGCATTCAGCGATGCATTTATTCCAACTGTAGCCACAGGTATTCCCGGAGGCATTTGTACAATGGCTAAAAGTGCATCCATACCGTCCAGACTCGAATTGATGGGTACGCCAATGACAGGAATTGTTGTCATGGAGGCAATTACACCAGGCAAATGCGCGGCCATACCTGCAGCCGCAATAATTACACCTATGCCATTCGCATTGGCATTTTTAGCAAATTTCTCCACTTCGGCCGGTGTACGATGTGCCGACAATGCGTGCATTTCGAACGGAATTTCAAAATCATTGAGTAATGCAGCCGCCTTTTCCATAACCGGTAAATCGGAAGTGCTGCCCATAATGATACTTACTCTGGGTTTCATTTGTAGCTTTATTATTTAATGATATTTTTCTGGAATAGCCTGATTAATTTGTAGTTAACCAATAATCGCTTCGTAATCTGTTGCAGAAAGTAACGCATCAACTTGTGCTAAGTCAGCAATTGCAACTTTTATAATCCAACCTTTTCCATAAGGATCTTCATTAACTAATTCCGGATTATCTTCAAGATCCGCATTAAATTCAAGAATTTCACCATCGATAGGAATGAAAAGTTCTGATACAGTTTTTACTGCTTCTACAGATCCGAAAACCTCCCCGGAGGTCAATTTTTCGCCTACTGTTTCAACTTCAACGAAAACAATTTCGCCTAATTCGCTTTGTGCGTAATCGGTAATACCTACATAAGCGGTATTTTCTTCAACACGAATCCACTCGTGTTCGTTTGTGTACTTCAGATTTGCTGGAATGCTCATAATTTTAAATTTAATTGGATGAAATATTTTATTTATTTGGTATGTTTATATTGCAATGAATTGGATAATGGTCGGATGCTCTGAATTTTTCGACATGAAAATCAACCACCTGAAAAGCAGGATCGTGTAAAACATAATCAATCCGGAAGCGGTAAATGAACTGATTGAAAGTCCAACCAATGCCTGTGCCAGTTTCGGCAAATGCATCCTTTAAATTTTTGCCTTTCACCTGAGTGTAAACGTAAGATGATGGAACGTCATTCAGATCGCCAACTGCAATTAGTTTATAGGGTGATTTTTTGATAAAATCGGCCAAATAATCTGCCTGAGCTGCTCTTACTCTATAGGCAACACCTAATTTTCGTGACAATTGCAAGGTAGTTTCTGTCAGGTTATCGGCATCAAAGTTGTTTTTCAGTTCAATTGCTTTGGCTTTATCCTGCTCTGTAAGTCTGTTCGATTCTAAATGATTGCTTATCAAACGAATAGTGTCGTTATTAACTACAATATCAGAATAGATCGATATGTTTGAATCTGAAATGAAATGAATGGTATCTTTATTTATAATTGGAAATTTGGAAAAAATTGCCATACCGTATTTACACCAACCCTGCGACAATTTATATACAATTTGTTTGTATTTATAATTGCTGAAAATTCGCAGTACATCTTCGTGAGTCAGGTCAGTTTCTTTATGCCCTACCGCAAACTCCTGAATGCAAACAATATCGGCATCCGTTTCAAGTATATATTGAATAACTTTGTTTGGTTTTTCTTTGGTGTGTTTTAAAACGGCATCATTCATTTTTGTATTGTAACTGAGTATGGTAATATTCTTACCAGTTTCAATATTTTTAGGTTTTTTGAAATGGACGGGTACAGTATTTCCGATGTGCGGAGCAGCTATAATTATAATAATGAACGAGATCAAAAACATCCAATTGCGCGCCAATAGCCAGAAAACAATAAAAAACAGGTTGATAGCAATGGTAACAGGAAAGAAAAGTGAGGTATAAGCGGGTAAAATTAGTTTTTCGGGACTTACAGCTGAACCCACAAGGGTCATAATCATGATAAATGCAACCACTAAATTTGCAATTAGCATGATAATTTTTACCAGTTGTCTACCAAACTTCATATTCTAAAAAATATATAAATACTGAACTATCTTTTTCCTTGTTCAAAGAGTCTTTTCTTTTCTTCACTCGTCAGACTTTCGTAACCCGAAGTTTTAATTTTATCAAGTATTTTATCAATATCAGCAATTTTTTGAGCCTTATTCACGTTAAATTCAGCATCGCTCATTTTTCTGAATCCCTTGTTTACCGATGTTTTTAATTTGGGTTTTCGGGGTGAAAAAATATCGACAAAAAAATTGAGAATTTTACTCACCCAATTCGTAATATCTTTTCCCTGACGCAAAGATACAACAAATAAATAACCACACAAAGCTCCGCCAAGATGAGCAATTTCTCCTCCGGCATTATCTGAGGTTATTCCAAAAAAACTTATTAAAACGGAAAGAATGGCAATGTATTTTAACTTAATATCCCCGATAAATAGCAATCGAAGCTGCATATCGGGCATCTGAATGGCTGTTGCAACAATAATAGCCATTATCGAACCTGATGCACCCATTAAAACTGTGTAGCCAACAACCGGTTCGAAATAAGGAAACACGTTGAAAGCCAACATGTAAAAGAACGCCGAAAATAATCCTCCAACAACATACAACCCTATTAATTGTTTTTCGGAAAAAGAGATAAAAAATAGTTTCCCAAACCAATAAAGGGCAATCATATTAAAAAGTATATGCAAAAAATTGGCATGCATAAACATGTAAGTTGCTATTGTCCAGGGTTTATGTAAAAGCTGACTCAATTCAGCCGGTACTGACAAATACTGACTTAAATTGAATTGAACTTTAAAAAGAATGAATATAATTTCAATTGCATTATATATAAAATATATTGCAACATTAATAAATATCAACCTGGTTAATGCATTTCCCTGATTGAAAATTTGTTTTATATTTTGAGTAAAATTCATTTTATTGTTTAAATTTATAATATCTATATTGCTTTGAAATACAGCGGTTTAAAATCTTTTCTTTTTCCATAAAAGAATGAAAACGATGCCGAAAAGCATACCACCCAAATGTGCAAAATGAGCCACGCTATCGCCTGAAAAACGGGCAACTCCCAAAAATAATTCGGCAACACCGTAAATAAGTACGAAAATACGGGCTTTAATCGGAACAGGTATAAACATTAAAAATATTCTTTCTTCGGGAAATAACCAACCAAAAGCTAATAAAAGACCAAAAACAGAACCCGATGCACCAATGGTAACAGGCATATTTACAAACATTCGCTTCATATCAATAACTGATGCCGCGTCGAAATTAGCCAGATTGGAAAAAGAAAAATACCGGCTTAAAATATCTTGAAATGGCAATAAGCTTACACCCGAATTGGCTGCAATAGCATCGTTCATTGCATTTATCAAGGTTTGATATTCTACTGTCCAAAAAAGTTGTTGAACCACAGCAGCGCCCAAACCTGTGAAAAGATAATATATTAAAAACCGTTTTGCGCCCCATGTGTATTCCAACACGCTACCAAACATGTAAAGGGCAAACATATTGAAAAATATATGGTTAAAACCACCATGCATAAATCCATAAGTAAACAACTGAGCAATGTTAAATTTATCCGAAGCCCAGTAATGCATACCAAGAATGTCTGTGAGGTCAACATTCATATCCCAACGTCTGAAAATGGCGGGCAATGTCAACGTGGCTAACCACAAAATTAAATTTATGGCAATCAGATTTTTTACAATCGGAGGGATGTTGCTCAGAAAAGAAGGACGATTAGTATCCATTAATTTTTTATTTTAGTTAATTTGATGAATGAAATTTAAAAAACAATTTCAAATGATTTATAAAATACACAGTAAAACAGGCTGAAAATAAGCCGTTCAGACGATTTGAGTATTACAAAAGTAATCAAAAAATGGCTCCAAATATGTTCTTAAACACATTTTTAGTAAATATGCAAATAAATTGATATTTTTTTAAAAAAAACAATAGAAATTAATTTTCAATCAATTATATTTGTATAGTCAAATAAGTATTTTCCCTGAGTTTCTAATCAAAAATCATTTTATTTTATGAACAAAGCAGAATTGATCAATGCCATGGCAGCGGAAGCCAACATTAGCAAAGTAGATGCTAAAAAGGCGCTTGACGCAGTTGTTAAAAGTGTTTCAAATGCTCTTGTAGCAGGCGATAAAGTTAGTTTAGTAGGTTTTGGTACTTTCTCGGTTGGAGAACGTGCAGCTCGTACGGGTATTAATCCGGCCACCAAACAACCCATAACTATTGGAGCAAAAAAAGTTGCTAAATTTAAAGCCGGTGCTGAATTATCTGCATCAATCAACTAAAAGTGCTTAAGCAGAATTCAAAAAGGAATATGTGAACATATTCCTTTTTTTAATTTTGTTAAAAGTCATTCACTTTTTTAATCCAGAAAAATTTGATTTGATATTTTATCAGCGATTTCTTTTCCTTTCAATTCTTCAACCAACTTTAAAGCAAACTGAATAGAAACACCTGCCGCTTTGGCTGTATAAACAGTGCCCGATTGAACTATTTTTTTATCAGAAATGGTTGCATCAATTAATAAATTCTCAAAACCGGGATAGCAAATTGCTTCTTTGTTCTGTAATAATCCTAATTTGCCCAAAATGGAAGGTGCAGCACATATAGCTGCTATTTTTCTCCCTTCAACTGCCTGTTTTTGAATTAGTTCCTTCAATCCGGCATGTTGATCCAGATGTGTAGTGCCCGGTAGACCACCCGGAAGAAACAACAAGTCATTTTCTGCGAAATCTACTTCCGAAAACAGCGCATCGGCAAGCAAAGTAACACCATGAGCACCGGTCACAGCCAGTTCGTTTTTAATCGATACAGTTGTCAAATCAATTGCAGCACGTCTGAAAATATCGATGGGTGCAATGGCTTCAATTTCTTCAAATCCATCAGCAAGAAATAAAAATATTTTCATATTTATCTTAATTTGAAATTATAAGTAATTGATCCGCTGGCAGTTCCGCTCCCAGCTGTAAATTTAGTGTTTCTGGCGGCCGTAAGTGCAGCATTACGGGTTGTCGTATCCGAAATATTGGTGGGTGAACCGATCGAAGCACTTATCACATTTCCATTGGCATCTACTCTGATGGTAACGGTTATTTTGCCTTCCACATCGTTTTCATAACTTGGCGAAACTAATCGTCCACTGAGCGATCGTCCTGAAAGTGACCACGAATTACCACCGGATGTTCCTGAGCCGGCAGGATTGCCCTGATTTGTATTCCCCGAAGTATTCCCGCTTCCTGAAGTTCCATTGTTTCCAAACATTCCATCCATATTTGCTTTATTAATGGCTTCCTGTTCTTTGCGTTTTTTCTCTGAAGCTATTCTTGCTTCTTCAAGTCTTTGTTTTTCAAGGGCCTCTTTTTCCTGTTTTTCTTTTTTCTTTTGCTCATTAATGGCCAAAGAATTGTCCTTTTGAGTCAAATAGTCAGTTTTTGTAACTTTCGGAGTCGTAGGTTTTGGCGCAGTAACTTTTGGAGGGACAGGAGTTGTAACTTTAGGAGTGGGAGTTGGCCTGGAACCACCACCATCTGTTGTTTCACCAAAACTAATCATAATTCCTTCGTCCTCAGGTGTTTTTTGTCCGGGCATAAAAATAAAGAATAGCAAAAGTAAAACCACAATTGTACTGATTGCGGAGCCAATAAATCCATATTTTTCAGACTTCTTCACTGCTTTTATTTTTCGGCTGTTTGGGTTGCAATAACTATTTTTAATTTATGCTGATTGGCAATATCAAGCACTTTCACAACTTCTTTATAGGCAATATTCTGATCGGCATGAAGTGCGATGTATGTTGTAGAATCCTGAGCAACAAGATTTAAAATGTACGATTCTAACATTTCAGGAGCTATCGATTGAGGAAGATTACTACCTTTTGCCACAAAATATTTTCCTTCGGCATCAATTGTTACCTTAGCAATGACAGATTTTGTTGAAGTTGTTGCTTTACTTTGAGGCAAATTTAGTTTTATATCGTTTGGTGACGACATGGTGGAAGCCATGATGAAAAACAGAAGCAAAAGGAAAATAACGTCAGTCATGGACGACATTGAAAATCCGGCTTCTACTTTTATTCGTTTTTTTAAGGCCATTATTTTTTACTGTTAAATTATTTTTAATTTCTTATTTATCAACAATTGAACTATTAAATCAACAATCTTTTCACGAATTGATTCATTTTTTTTTTCTGCATTATGCAGGTTCGTTCAACATATCAAGAAATTCCATCGTTCTTGCTTCGAGTTTCCGAACTACCGAATCCACACG
>JAKLIM010000075.1 GCA_022709605.1 Bacteroidota bacterium
AAGATGTCCTCCGGCTTTTGGACCTTCAACTACAACTAAATCAGGCAGGTAATTGTAAAGCGTTTTCCATTTTTCACAAATAATGCGAGCAGCACGTGCCGACGATACGATAGGTGCCAATTTTGTTACACTGTCGGGTGTTTGGTATTTAGGCAAATCCATAGGCAAACCTGCACCGGCGAAAATAATATCTGCTTTTTCGGCAATCGATGTTTTAACCATATCGCTGAAATTGGTTAATGCCATCATTATATTTATTCCAATAATGCCTGAAGTTTTTTCTTTTGCCTTTCTAATCTCTTCTTTCAAACCGTTAACACAGGCTTCCATGTAGTCATGCGCTGTATGGCGATAAATCAAACCAATACCGGCACACGAAATTACGCCCACTCCCCCTTGATTTGCTACCGCCGCCGCTAAACCAGATAAAGAAATCCCAACACCCATTCCGCCCTGAATAATAGGCACGCGGGCTGTAAGATTTCCAATTTTTAAACCATTCATATTGCACATTTTAATATTTATTGTGCAAAAGTACTTATAATAATCGAATTGAATTGTGCTGATCAACTCATTGCTTTCAAATTTAACAGATTTCTGCGTTTATTATCTAAAACTGCATAATTATTTGATATATAATCAATAATATGCAAAATTGGAATACAGAAACCTCAAAAACTCAATTTTGAATATCAACAATATGATTTTTAAAAAATAAATCGGATACTTTCAATAATATTATTAAATCCATTAATAGCTGAAATTCTATTTTATTTTTCCTTTCATTTTAAACCAATCCAAGGCTTCTCCTATCGCTTGTTCCAATGATTTAGAAGTCAAACCGAGTTCATTTTTAGCCTTTTGATTGTCGTAATATTCCCGAACAATCAATTGATTCAGATTCATGCTGCACAGTTCAGTTTTTAAACCGAAAATTCGAACTGCATCGCCTAATTTTCCTGCAATTTTCAATAATATATCGGGCAACACAATGATTTTTTGTTTATACTCCCCTACCCGACTCTGAATTTCGTAAAACTCTTTGAACGAAAGATTTACACCTGATGCCAGATAACGTTCTCCATTTTTTCCTATCGTTAATGCGTTACAAATAGCAGTGGCTACATCGGTCACAGCTACGAAATTTTTTCCACCACGTGGTACAAACATCATTCGCTTTTTATAACCCATCAACATCAATTTTCCCGAACTTGGTTTGGTATCAAACGAACCTAGCATAAAAGTTGGATTGATTATAATTACATGACGTTCGGGCTTTTTTGAAGCTTCTACAAAAAGCTTTTCAGCTTCCACTTTACTTCGGGCATAAAACGAATTTGTAAACGGATATTCAATTGCAGTAGTTTCGTCAGCAGGCTGTTCTTTATTTCCATAACCAATTGTATTGGCAGTGCTTACAAAAACAAGCCGGTTGATTTTCAATGCATCTGCTACTCGGATTAGTGTTGCAGAACCTTCTAAATTTATACTACTATAATCTTGATAATGAAGTAAATTAGTAGAAGTAACAGCTGCAATATGAATTATCGCATCACAGCCATCAGCAGCAATTTTTAGCGATTCGTAATCTGTAAAATTTCCACCAACTGTTTCAATATGTGTCGTATCAAAATGAATTTCACGATTACCCCGCAAAATTATTCTAATGTCATGATTTGCCTTTTGAAGTTGGATCAACACATGATGCCCCAATAAACCATTTGCCCCTGTTACAAGTATTTTCATATTATTGAGCCATTCATCTGCAGTTAAAAAATATTTATTGTAATATTTGAACGCACCAAAATTACAAATTTTCAGATGAATCAATCGCTTTAAAACAGTGAAAGATGAAATTTAATATTTAGAAAAAGATTGTAAATGATATAATATTGGAGATTATTTGCCGTTATCGGCAAAAATATACATATATTTGTGGTCTAAATTATAAATCTTGCCGATAAAAATTAGAACGATACAATGATTTACTTGTCAGTTAGCGAATACGCAAAAAAATGTAATTTCCCGGAACGTACAGTCAGAAACTACTGTGCAACCGGAAAAATTGAAGGTGCATTCCTCACTGGAAAAACATGGAATATCCCCGAAAATACTATATTACCATCAAAAACTGTAAAAAAGGAAAACTCAAAAAATACACTTCTTAGTATCTTACAAGAGCAAAAAGAAATGAAATTAAAAGGTGGAATTTACCATCGAACACAAATTGATTTAACGTATAACTCTAATAAAATTGAAGGGAATCAACTGACTCATGAACAGACAAGATTTATTTTTGAAACCAACACTATTGGGGCCACAAAGGAGAACATTAATGTGGATGATATAATAGAAACCATCAATCATTTTCGGTGTGTAGATTATATTATTGACAAAGCAAGATTGAGATTATCAGAAAGTATTATAAAGGAAATTCACTTACTTCTAAAATCAGGAACAAGCGACAGCTCCAAAAAATGGTTTAAAGTGGGCGATTACAAAAAATTGCCGAATGAAGTAGGTGGTTCTGAAACCTGCGCTCCGGAAAACGTTCAACAAGAAATGAGATTATTACTGGAAAGCTACTGTTTAAAAGAAAAAAAATCATTAGAGGATATTATTGAGTTTCATTTTCAATTCGAAAAAATTCATCCATTTCAGGATGGAAACGGACGTGTGGGACGACTGATTATGTTTAAAGAATGTCTGGCAAATAATATCACACCTTTTATAATAACAGATGATCTCAAATATTTCTATTACAGAGGATTAAGTGAATGGACAAGAATCAGGGAATATCTGACAGACACTTGCTTGACGGCTCAGGATAATTACAAAAAAATATTAACTTATTTCAAACTTTGTACTGAATAGAACTGAAATACAAAAAAAGACAACCCTTCCGGATTGCCTCTTAATTCCCTTTTAGGGGTTAGGGATTCAATTTAGTAACTGCACTATCTACCGAATATTTACCGCCTCCGCCAATCATCAGTGCCAAAGCCAATCCAAGCACCAAAATAAAGTATTCCATACCTTCACCGGTTTGCGCTCCAAACCAGTTCATAAAGAATCCACGTTCAACATGTCCGCCAAGGAACATGGCACCGCCAAGGGTTAGGAAAATTGAGAATGCCATAAAACGTGTTCCGGCGCCAAGTATGACTCCGATTGCACCCACAAATTCGGCTAATATTACCATAATTCCAAGTATTAAGGGCATTCCCATGCCTGTAAAAGCGCCAAGTGTACCTTCCAATCCATACCCACCAAACGAGCCCAATGCTTTTTGCATTCCGTGTGGTAAAATTACTATGCCTAATGCCAGGCGTGATATCAATAACGACCAGTTTTGACTGTCAGTTGCGAAAAATTTTTTTATTAAAGTGTTCATATTTTTGTAGTTTGTAGTTTGTAGTTTGTAGTTTGCTAATTCGTAGTTTGCTAATTCGTAGTTTGTAGTTTGTAGTTTGCCAATTTATTCATTGGCACATTTGCTCATTGGCAAATTAACTCATTGGCACATTAAACAAAAGGAATTTCCATAATTAATATTTTGCTATCTTGTTTTATGCTGATTTGTATTTCTTCAGTTTCCCAAATTCCTAATCCGTCTCTTCTGTTCAATGTAGTTTCGGCAACATTGGCTTCTCCTTCAATCACAAAAACATAAACGCCCGATTTAGGGTTATTTAATTTGTAACTTCCCTCCCAGCCTGCCGACAAATTTCCAAGATTAAACCAGGCTTGCTGATGAATCCAAACTCCCTGATCATCAGGATTTGGCGAAAGGATCTGATAAAACTCATTCGACTTTTCGAGGTCAGCCAATGATTGCTGGTCGTAACGAGGAGTCACATTTTTTTTATCCGGGAAAACCCATATTTGAAGTAATTCCAACGCTGTATCTTTCAATGGATTAAACTCACTATGAAAAATTCCGGTCCCTGCACTCATTACCTGAATTTCACCGGCATTGATAATTCCTTTATTACCCATGCTGTCTTTATGTTCTACAGCTCCTTTGAGCGGAATGGTAATAATTTCCATGTTATCGTGCGGATGTTTTCCAAAACCTTCGCCACCGGCAATCCAGTCATCGTTCAGCACGCGTAACGCGCCAAAATGAACTCTTTCGGGATTATAATAATTGGCAAAACTAAAGGTATGATGCGTATTGAGCCAACCATGATTGGCATGTCCGCGTGTTGCTGCT
This sequence comes from Bacteroidota bacterium, assembly GCA_022709605.1. Lineage (GTDB taxonomy): Bacteria > Bacteroidota > Bacteroidia > Bacteroidales > Paludibacteraceae > Paludibacter. The sequence goes on from JAKLIM010000075.1 coordinate 4,217, forward strand.
TTGTGAAGTATTGTTTTCATTTTACCTGTTTATTTACTTGATTATTTTGATAATGCAAAGATACGGCGGTATATTTGCCCGAAAAGTAAAGAAATCAGGTATAGAATTGCAAAAATCAGGACAAAAGTATTGATGTGCGGAATTCGGTAGGAGTGAGGCCGGTAGATTTTTTGAAAAAATTATTGAAATGAGCCGCTTCAACAAATCCAAGTTCATATGATAACTCTTTGTTACTTAATGTACTGAAAAGCAATGTGCGTTTGGCTTCGGTAATTATTTTACTTTGTATATGATCTTTGGCCGATTTTCCGGTTATGCTTTTTACTATTTTATTCAGGTAATCGGCTGTTACAGCCAACATATCGGCATAATCCGAAACTTTATGTTTAGTTGCATAATGCTTATTAAGCAAGTTTTTGAAAGTTCGCAATAAATGATTGGTAGTTTCTAAAAACTGTGGATTATTTTGTTTGTGCAACGAACATAGATTATTGCTTTGAATAAGAAAAAGCTTCACCAACGAACCAACTGCTTCGAGCATATAGTTTTCGAGCGAATTGGAAAACAGTTCAATTTGCGAAATAATATTCAGATATACTGGCAATTGAGTTTCACTTATGGATAAGGGCGGTGACTGACCATAATCGTTGAATAAATAAATATCGTTGATTAATTTATCAGGTATAGAATTGGCGATAAGAAATTCTTCGGTAAATTTCAGTGTCCATCCTTTTGGTTCCGATGCTGGTTTTACCTGATGCATTTGCCCTGGAAATAAAAAATAAATGCTGTTATTTTCGATGGAATACTCCGTAAAATCGATAATATGAGTACCATTTCCTTTTTCAAAAAATATTATGGTATAATAATCGTGTCGATGAGGAATGTCCGATTCACCATGAGCTCCATTGTATAAATCTTCGAGACGCTGTAACACAAACATGGATTGAATGCCATCAATTTCATTGAAAGTATAAGTTCTTATTTCTTTTTGGTTCATGTTTTTATTATTTATTTCAAGTTCAAATATAATAAATGTTTAGCATTCAGTAAAATTACCATATATTTTAATCAAAAATAATATCTTTGTAAGCTCTTAAAAATAAAAATAATATATGAATCCGAAAGTAATATTAATAACCGGTGCCAGTGCCGGAATAGGAAAAACTACCGCTGAATTGCTCATGAAAAAGGGAATGAAAGTGTATAGCGCATCACGTCGTGGTGGTATTCCCGATAAAGACAATAACAGTAATGGTGAGATTATTCCGGTGATTATGGATGTGAATAATGTGCTTGAAATAGAAAAGGTTATTGAAAAAATTATCAGCGAAAACGGCCGGCTCGATGTACTTATTTCGAATGCCGGAAATGGAATTGCCGGATCGGTTGAGGACACTTCAGTTGACGAGACCATGTATCAGTTCGAAACAAATTTCTTTGGCGCCGTAAAATCCATTCAGTCGTGTATCCCATTATTCAGAGCGCAGGGTTACGGGAAAATAATTACAATTTCGTCGGTTGCAGGTGTAATTCCTATTCCCTTTCAGGCGTTTTATTCGGCCAGCAAAGCTGCTTTATTAACCTTTATGAAAGCACTTTACATGGAAGTTAAACCATTTAATATCGATTGTTGTACGGTATTGCCGGGCGATACAAAAACTGATTTTACGGCTGCCCGTAAGTATACCCTGCAATCGCAATCTGAAAAATCGGCCTATTATAATAAGATGAAAGCTTCGGTGGGTAAAATGGAAAAAGACGAACAAAACGGCATGTCACCCGAAGTAATTGCTCAAAATATACTGCAACAAATTGAACGTAAAAAAATGAATCCTGTTGTTATTCCCGGTATTCAGTATAAATTTTTCTGCTGGTTATTTAATCGTTTACCCGTAAAAATTAGTTTATGGGTCATTGGGTTATTGTATTGATATAAATTTTTTAATAAAAATAGCAAAATGGTGATGTATTAAAATGCATCACCATTTTTTGTTTTATATCCTATCAACAAATTGTTGAAAACTGTTGAAATAGCATTGAAACAAATATTAAAAAATGATTTGGAAAATTACAAAACTATCATTGTATATTACTTGTTTTGATACTGACAAATAAGTTAGCCAGTTTTTTAGAGTTACTTTTTAACCCCTTTTATACAGTTATGAGCACTGCTATTAAAGAAAAGTTTCTAACTTTGCAGTTATAAACAGTGTGTTAATAAAGTTAGTATTCGTTTGTTATTCAACTTAAAAATACATTTTCAACTGTTGAAACTAATGCTTCATAAATTGAATAAAGTATTATACAAACTTTTAGTAATATTTTTATTAACCAAACTAACACCCTATTATTATCTTCAATAGAGTTTTTGTAAAAATTTAAAAGAATAATTATAATGTTTTGTTTGAAATTACTTCAAACCTCAAACTTTCAAACGTCAAATGAAAAAAACAGATCTCATTTCGGAAATCAACCGACTGAAAAAAGAAAAAAATGCTGTGATAATGGCTCACTACTACCAAATGGGCGATATACAGGACATTGCCGATGTGATTGGCGATAGTTTGGCATTGGCTCAGCAAGCTGCCAAAACCGATGCTGATATCATTGTACTTTGCGGCGTGCATTTTATGGGCGAAACGGCCAAAATACTTTCACCAACCAAAAAAGTGCTCGTTCCGGACATTAATGCTGGTTGTTCGTTGGCCGACAGTTGTCCTGCCGACGCTTTTGAAGCATTTACCAAAGCGCACCCCGACCATACTGTAATTTCGTACGTAAATACCACAGCGGCCGTTAAAGCATTAACCGATGTGGTGGTTACTTCGACCAATGCAAAAAAAATTGTGGATCAGTTTCCCAAAGATGCGAAATTAATTTTTGGTCCGGACAGAAATCTCGGAAATTATATCAACAGTGTCACCGGGCGCGATATGTTATTATGGGACGGAGCGTGCCATGTACACGAGCTATTCTCTGTTGAAAAGTTGGTGAAACTAAAAGCGGAACATCCCGATTCGGAAGTATTGGCTCACCCCGAATGCAAGCGACCGCTGTTGTTGATGGCCGATTTTATCGGGAGCACACAAGCTTTGCTCAATTATACAATCAATTCGGAAGCCACATCGTTTTTGGTTGCTACCGAAAGCGGAATTCTGCACGAAATGCAAAAGAAAAGTCCTGACAAAGAGTTTATTCCCGTTCCGCCAAACGACAGCACTTGCGCGTGCAACGAATGTAATTTTATGCGCCTTAATACACTCGAAAAGCTCTATAAATGCTTATTGAACGAAACTCCCGAAATTCTGGTAGATGAAGAAGTGAGAGTGAAAGCAGTGAAACCAATTTTGAGAATGTTGGAAATGAGTTGATTTTTTAAATTGATTTTTTATAGGCTTATAACCATATAAATATAATATATTCTCATTTTTATATGGTTATATACTATTATTTTGATAAAATATTAATATATTTGTAGCCTAAAACCATATTAAAATGATAGTAAGAGAAAAATATTTAGAACAAATCAGGCCTTTAATTAATAAACCATTTATCAAAGTACTAACCGGAATTCGTCGATGTGGTAAATCAATTATTTTAAAACAACTGATTGATTTATTTCGTACTTCTGGCATACATGAATCAAGAATTATTTATTATAATTTCGAAAGTTTAGAGCATATTGAAATAGATGGTTATTTAAAACTTTATACCGAAATTAAAAGTAAAATAATTGATAATGACCGTTATTACATACTTTTAGATGAGATTCAGGAAGTAAAAGAATGGGAAAAGGCAGTAAATTCATTGCTGGCTGATAGCAATGTAGATATGTATATTACAGGTTCAAATTCTAAATTACTTTCATCAGAATTAGCAACTTATATTTCAGGGCGATATGTTGATTTTCAAATAAGCACACTTTCATTTGAAGAGTATATTCTTTTCAAAGAAACGAGAACAGCTCAAAAAATAACTAATATTTATTCTGAATTTGAAATTTATATACGGTTTGGTGGTTTTCCGGCTATTCATCTTGCAGATTATGATTCAGATACAATTTATAAAATTGTAAATGATATTTATTCTTCAGTTATTTTGCGTGACACCATACAACGTTATAATATTAGGAATTTTGATATTTTAGAAAGATTAGTAAAGTTTGTTTTCGAGAATGTTGGAAATAGGTTTTCGGCAAAAAATATAGCTGATTATTTTAAAAGCCAACAACGTAAAATAGATTTAAATACTATTTATAATTATTTAAAGGCTCTTGAAGGAGCATTTATTATTCAACGAGTCGCTCGATATGATATTAGGGGAAAGGAAGTTTTACAAACTAACGAAAAGTATTTTGTAAGTGATGTTTCCTTGATTTATGCAGTATTAGGTTATCGAGATCGTTTTATTTCAGGTATTCTCGAAAATATAGTAATGCTGGAACTTAAACGTCGAGGTTATGCCGTATATGTAGGTAAAGTAGAAGAAAAAGAGGTTGATTTTATAGCTGAAAAGAAAAATGAAAAAATATATGTTCAAGTAACTTATAAAATGGTTGAAACACAAACAATCGAAAGAGAGTTTGGTGCTTTTAAAGCAATAAATGATAATTATCCAAAATACGTGGTATCAATGGATGAATTTTGGAACGATAATGTTGAAGGCATTAAACACATTCATATTGCTAATTTTCTTTTGATGGAAAATTATTAAATTAAAGATTAAAAATGAATTATTAAATTAAGAAATATATAAGAATTTGGAATAAGAATATTTAATCAATATAAATATGGATAATCTACAAGCGGGAACAATTGTTTCACATTTTCGATACGGGGAGGGCGTAATTTTCAAAGCAAATCTTACCAGTTACGACATTATTTTCGAGCATGGAGGTAAACTTCAAATGTCAAAATCTAATCCAGATATTCAGGTTGTTTCGGAGTCGGAAAAAAAAGAAATAGAGAATAAGCCTGCTTTGAATTTAGGTGAATTGGAGGAGTTGGTCACTTATATTTTAGAAAAATACAACGGAATTACCCACAAAGTAGAATTGGGCAGTAAATGGACAGGCGGTACAATGACTTTGCAACCTGCAAACAAAGAGTTAAAGCCTAAGGAAATTCCGGTTGAAGCTTTTTTTCATAAAATAGTTATGTTGCGCGACAGACTGAGAGTGTTGGAACAGCAAATCAATAGCCACCCAAAATTGAGTGATGAAGACAAAGTAAATATGCAACAATACATTACCCGTTCGTATGGCAGTTTAACTACTTTCAATGTTCTTTTTGCAAATAAAGAAGATTATTTTGTTGGCCAAAAAGGGGAGGAGTGAGGTAGTAATAAAAAATTAAGATAGAAATATATAGAAAAAGCGAATCAAAACTGATTCGCTTTTTTCAAAAATTTTAAATTATTATTTACAGTTTTAATGCTGAATATTAAATAGTTATATTCCTCCGTCTAAAAGCCAGTTTCGTTTATTTTTATCTTTATTTTGGCTCACAGCTATATTTAAACTTTTTACTTCTCCGTTTTTTAATTTAATTTTTACAGGAACAAGTTCACCTTCATAATTTTCGGTTTTATATGGTTCACCAATTTCTAAAATATCCAAACCATACAGTTTTTTGTAATCAATTCCTTCATTTGCACCGTAAAATAATGTTCTATTAATCAATGTTGAAGTACTGTCATTTTTCAAATCATTGAGAATGTATTTCACAGCTTGTTTTGAAGTCATGTTGACTAATGGAGATTTTAAAAACCTTTTGTTTATGTTTTGAGGAATTTCAATTATTTTTTCTTTATCAATATTACTATTATATTCAATACTTTTTGATTTTAAAATAGTTAAGTATTTATTATTGTAATATACTGATATATCAAAACTTTTCAATAATTTATTTTTTTTGTTAAACACATAAACCTGTCTGCAATCAGTTAAAAATGAATTTATTAAATTGTTATTATACCATCCAAAAATATCTCCCATCATAAAACGGGATTTATCAATACTTCTAACTTTATATTTTAATGTAAGTTTAATAGAATCTCCATTTGTTTGCATTTCAAGATTTGCTTTTTTGTCTTTTGCTAATTGTTGGATAGCTTCAAGAATTGTACTTGATTTAAGAAACATAGCATTGAATCTTCCTAAATCACTTGTGTCCATATTTATTCTTACTATACAATCTTTATAAACTTTTGAATACCAATATGATCTTTCACCATCATATATATACCATTTGTTTTTATTTTCAAATTTCCAAACATTTGGCTCATCAAAAATAATTTCGCCAGTCACTTCATTCATTTTACTATCCAATTCTATAACATCCGGATTGTAAGTTAAAGGATTTCTCATTAAATATTTTATTACTAATGATTTTAAATCACTTGATTCAGAAATAGATTGTTCTATAAAATCAGTTGCTTTATCTTGTGCAATATTTCCTAACACAATTGGTACAAAAATAAATGCAACTACTACAGCAGCAATAGCCGAATAATTTCTAATATCTTTCATAATTTTTTTTCTTTTATTAATTTGACTTAGTACATTACCTTTAAGCGATTGAGGTACGATAGGTCGAATTTTTGGAGTCAGCTCATTCATAATTGCTTACGTTTAAAAGATTGAAGTTTCGCAACTTTTCGATAGCATATTTGTAACGCGATTTTACAGTATTAACATTCGCATCGAGCAGTTCGGATATTTCGACGAAGTTTAGAGAATCAACAAATTTTAGTCGCAATATTTCTGCTTGTTCAGCAGGTAAATTGTCTAAAATTTCGTCAATCCGTAAAAACTCTGAGATACAGTGTTCCTCGTTTTCGTCAGTTAATTCCTTTTCTACATGTTCAATAGCTACAAATTGAAATTTTCCGTTTTTGCGCAAATAGTCTGTACATGCATTCGAAATTGTTTTTAATAAATACGCTTTCACATTGTTTGCCGCGGACAAATGCCGTGAATTTTCGTAAAACTTGATAAAAACATCCTGCACAATATCTTGTGCCACATCGTACGAACCAACTCTAAAAAACGCAAACGAAAACAACTGTTGCTGATGTTCATCGATAATGCGCTCAAGTTGTCGCATCTTGTTAAATTCAATTATCATACTTTTCAATCGCCTTACAATTGCAAGACGTAAAAGTACCGAAATCGGTTTATTTTTTTGAAATATTTTATTATTTTTTCATTTAATAATCTCGTTGATTATTGTTATTGCTATTTCAAACAAAATACTTATCTTTGGCGTTAGTATTTATAAATCATTACTATGATAATTTCTTTTGGTTCAAAGGACACTGAAAAAATATGGGAAGGTCAAATAATTAAAAGTTTACCCATTGAAATTCAGAATATTGGAAGACGTAAATTAAGAATGCTCAATAATTCACAGTCAATTTTGGATTTAAGGATTCCTCCATCAAACAGATTAGAGAAATTGTCGGGAAAACTTTCAAATTTTTATAGTATTAGAATTAATAATCAATGGAGAATAATTTTTAAATGGGAAAATAATCATGCGTTTGAAGTAGAAATAATTGATTATCATTAATTTAATTGTATATGGAAAAACTCAATAATATACATCCGGGAGAAATTTTAAATGAGGAATTTCTTATTCCAATGAATATATCAGCATATAAGCTATCTAAAGATTTAGAAATACCTCAAACCCGTATTTCACAAATAATCAAAGGTAATCGTAGAATAACTGCTGATACTGCCCTCAGATTAGGTTCTTATTTTGGTAATTCTGCCAAATTCTGGCTTGGATTGCAAGATGATTATGATTTGGAAGAAGAAACGCCATCTCAATTAATAGTTTTCGAAAGAATAAAACATAGAAATAAAACACAACTTATATAGAAAAAGCGAATCATAATTGATTCGCTTTTTTAATTTAAGTAGATGAAGAAGCAGGGGTAAAGGTAGCGAAACCATTTTTTAGTAGGTTGGAAATGAATCGAAAAACAAATTGAATGTTTTATTTGTTCTGTATTTATTTAATCAAATAAAATTTTAAAATATGAGTACATCACACATTTACCCCGGAGCAAATGCATTAAACACATATATCACCCTAAAAGGATGTAGTGAAGCAATAGATTTTTATAAAAAAGCATTCGATGCTAAAGAAATAGGAAGACTATTAATGCCGAATGGTTTGATAGCACATGCCGAAATTGAAATTGAAGGTGTTTTATTAATGATGGCCGATGAAAATATTGAATGGGGTAATAAAAGTCCGATAACTATTGGAGGAAATCCTATGACTTTCGGTTTGTATGTAAAAGATGCTGATAAAGCATTTCAGAAAGCGATTGATGCGGGAGCAGAACTTGTAATGCCTGTTACTGACATGTTTTACGGCGATCGGATAGGGCAAGTTATGGATCCATTTGGTTTTAAATGGATGATAGGAACACATGTTAAAGATATAAGTTATGAAGAAATGCAAAAAATTTCGGATGAAATGTTTGCTCCAAAATAATTGATA
>JAKLIM010000076.1 GCA_022709605.1 Bacteroidota bacterium
ACAACAATACAAAACAGAAACTACTTGGGATTATAATCAATTGACTATCTTTGATTTATAACCGGACAGTAGTGATTCATTATCATTATATAAACAATTAAATTTATTATCATCATGAAAAAATTTTATTTCCTTATGGCTTTTGTAGCCATTTCATTATTTTCTTATGGTCAGAAATTCAGTGGGTTAACCGCAACTGCTTCAACGGGCACAGCATCAGTCGCAGTCGACAACAACATGGGCACTCGCTGGGAAAGTGCTTTTGAAGATCCTCAGTGGATTATGGTTGACTTAGGTGAATCGAAAACAGTTGGTGCCGTGAAACTTTATTGGGAAGGAGCTAATGCAAAGGATTATTCCATTAGTTTTTCAACGAATGGAACTGATTTTACTGGTGAAATTTTTTATACCGATAAAGCAGCAGGCTCTCGTACCGATGTAATTGATAATCTGAATATTAATTGTCGTTATATAAAAGTAAATGGAACGGCTCGAAACCTCACTTATGGTTATTCAATTTGGGAATTTGAGGTATATCCTCCCGTTACTCCTGAACTCACTTCACTTACTGTAAATACTTCTATATCAGTGATTAAACTTGGACAAACACAGCAACTAACTGTTGGCGGTCTTGATCAGCTTGGGAATAGTTTTCCCTTAACCAATCCAACCAGTTGGGGTGTTGATGGTACTGGTGCATCTGTAAACTCAAGCGGATTGTTTTCATCCACTCAGAAAGGATTATTTACAGTAACTGCAACCAATAACAGTCTAACTAAAACAGCCACAGTCGAAGTGTTACCTACAAATGATAATCTTTCAATCGGAACTACTGCTACGGCTTCGTCAGGAACGGCCTTATTAGCTATCGATAATAACCCTGGAAGCAGATGGGAAAGCGCTCATGAATTAGATCCTCAGTGGATAATGATAGACCTTGGTGCCAAGAAAAATGTAACTGATATAATTATCTCATGGGAAGGTGCCAATGCGAAGGATTATATTATCGAAACATCTGTAAATGGAACCGTTTGGTCAACATTAGCTACAAAAACCGAAATGCCTGCCGGTGCACGAATCGATCGTTTATACGATGTGAGTGTAGATGCACAATATGTAAGAATTACAGGTACAGCACGTAATTTAAATTATGGTTATTCAATTTATGAGTTACAAATTTACGGATCGGTTGCTCTTTCAACATCCAATGCAAATACTCAATATCCACCATTAAAAGTATATCCAAATCCAGCTTCAGAGATTGTTTATTTAACAGAAAATGTACTTAAAGCTGATATTCTGACCTTACAGGGTCAGTTAGTTCAAAGTGTTCAAAATAATAAAACAATCAATGTGAGCACTTTCAATAAAGGTTTCTATCTTGTGCGTATGATTGATATTAACGGCAATCAAAATACAACAAAACTTGAAATTCGCTAAAAATAAATACCCGGAGAGTTAAGTGCTCTCCGGAAATTTTTTATTAAAAGCGAAAATTATTCGGTGTGATTTTTATCATGCCTTGATTTTCTATTATTTAATTCTCTCTACGGCATTTTTATATTATGTCAACAAAATAATCCCTTTCAAACAGAAATGAAAATACCAAAAAAATCACTAATTGCTCTCTTTCTTCTATACTTTTCAATTCAGCTTGTTGCTCAAAATGCCATTCAATTGGGTGCAGGAAGTTATGCCGAGTATCCGCCAACTGCTGTGTGGGACGAGGATGGCTATTTTGCCAAAAATTATCGATGGTTTCACGACAACTGGTCGGCACTTTACCTACACAACAATGTACGCAACCGCCCACTACCAACCAACAAATGGTGGTCAAATTACGTTTTTTCGCAGTACGGTGGCGATGCCTGGGCTTATCCACAGGCTGTTTCGGCCGACAATGAAGGAATCAATATCAAAATCCCGGTTGGTTTTCAGAATGGAAATATGCTCACCACACCTTTTCTGGAAGTAAAAGGTGCATCGCAACTGCAAGTAACCGAAGAAGCCGTGATTTTTGCCGATTTTGAATCGACAACTTATCCAACTGGCTGGACTGTGGGTGCAAATCCCGCTTTTTCAGGTCCGGTTTCACTCACTGATATTACGCAAAGCCCTACTCCGAATGGCTTTGGAGGAACGCGTTTTGTGAATTCATTTAAAGGAGATGCGGCCAAACTTTCGCTGACTTCTACTCCTTTTATTATTTCTAAAAACTATATTAAACTCAAAGTAGGCGGTGGAAACAATGTCGATTTGACTTATGTGGGTTTGTACATTAATGGTACGCGCATTTTTGCAGAAGCAGGCGTAAACAGTGGGAATCTAACGGCTCGCTCGTGGGATGTTTCTGCCTATCAGGGGCAAACTGCCGAAATCCGTATTGTGGATAATTCCACCGGTGGCTGGGGTTTTATTATGTGCGACGATATTATTTTCTCGAATAGCACCTATTCCGGAACAGGTTATCCGACTGATTTTACACCCAAAAGTTCGAATGTGTACGACTGGACTGACCTTGGTTTTACTTTCCGCAGCGAAGATGTAAATGGTCGATACATGGATGTGACTTTGGTGCATGGCGTACCGTTTACTTATATCGAATTAAATAATCTGATTCCGATTTTAAAACCGGGCGCAACGGCTAAAGTTTACGATGTTGCGGGAAATGAAATCACCATTTTTCCTGCTCAATTAACAACTTGCGCCATGGAATTTGGTGGTCGCATTTATGGAATTCACATGCCAACAAGCAGTAAAATTTATAAATCAAAAGGTGAAGATTTTCAAATTGAAATTCCGGTTTCGGCTGCAAAATATCTCGTTGTTTCGGCATTGCCAAACCGCAATTTATTAGCAACGTATGACACTTATGCCCGGAACAAGCCAACAAATAGCATTTACGATTATGATAATCAACCTGCTTCGGGTGTTATTTCCACTTCTTTTAAATTAAATACCAGAAATCTGGAAACTGCTGCCACCGGAGGTTCTGTTTTGATGGCCTTTTTGCCACATCATTATCGAAATACAAGTTCTGATTTCAGTTTTATTTCAGGAGCTGATTATCAGGTTATCAAAGGTAAAATGCATACGGCTGCCGGCACAAATTTCACCATAAATTATCCTTTTACGGGAATGCCACCGTATTTGCCCGAGCCATTAAATCTTTCGGCTACGCAAAAAACGCGACTAAACAATCTGATAAAAGCGCGCGCTGATGTCTCGGCTGGTTACAACGGAAATACATACGCCAAAGGCCTGGGTGAGGAATCAAACGTGATGCTGATGGCCAAAGCGACTGATAATGCTGGTTTTGCTACGCTGAAAAACAATCTGAAAACTGAAATGCAGGACTGGCTCACGTACAGTCCGAACGAGGCCACCGCCAAGCAATATTATTTTGCCAGATACCCCGATTATGGCGCTATTATCGGTTTTCCTCCGGGTTATGGTTCGCAGGGATTTAATGATTTGCACTTCCATTATGGCTATTTCACCATGGGTGCAGCCCGACTTATGATGGTGGATCCGGATTTTAAACGTGATTATGCTGATATGGTGAAACTGGTGGTGAAGTCGTTCTGCAATTGGAAACGTTATCCTGAAGGAACTGATTATTTGCCTTTTATGCGCACTTTCGATCCGTATTTCGGACATTCGTTTGCCGGAGGAACGGGCGATGGCGGCGGAAATAATCAGGAATCAACTTCCGAAGCAACACACTCGTGGATGGGAATTTATCTTCTTGGTGTTGAATTGAACGATCCTGAAATAACCAAACTCGGTGCAATGGGTTATTTGCTCGAATCGACAGCTGCCAACGAATACTGGATGGATATGAACGAGGATGTTTATCCAAGCACTTATCCGCATGAATATGCAGGAATTGTGCGTACTGATAATGTATCGTGGGCAACGTATTTCAGCGGCGACCCGGCTTGGGTGTTAGGTATTCAGGGTGTACCGTGCGACTTTTTCTATAATTCATATTTGGGAAAAAATCCTGCCAAAATGAAATCAATCTGGGAAGCTATGATCGTGGAACGCACGCAAGGCACAACTCCGGCTTCAACAACAACTGATGCTTTCGAAAATATTTTGGGAATGGGTTCTTACCTTGGTGGTTATCATTTGAATTTGATGAATACTTTCGACCCTGAAAAAGCGGCCTTGTTTACCGACTCGCTGTACGCCAAAGGGGACGAATGGGCAACGGATGTAAATATGGCCACGCAATATTACACAGCCAATTCCATATTGACCTACGGAAAACCAGCCGAAGGTTATCACACCAGCATTGCTTCGGGAGCAGTTTATAGAAACGGGAAAGGTGAATTGACTTATTTGCTTTATAATCCTTCTGAGAATGCGATTGATGTAACTATTTATAAAGACGGAAATGCGATTGAAACGATCAACGTTGGAGCACGAAAATATTATAATTCACGCATGGCAGGAGTACAAAAACCTTCGGTAACCATAACGTCGCACAAAGCGAACGATAAAATGGCGCTGAATGATTTGGTAACAGTTTCGGCCTCTGCCAACGACAAAGATGGCTCTGTTCAGTCGGTTGAATTCTTTCTGGCTGATGTTTCTGTGGGCGTAGCCACCACAGAACCTTACAGCATTAGTTTCCGTCCGGCGGGTTCAGGCATCGTGCAACTTAAAGCCGTTGCCACTGATAACGAAGGCAATAAAAGCGATGCCTATTCAATTCCTATTGAAGTTTTGTCTACGCCTCAGACTTCGTACATTAATCGTCCATGGAATATTCCGGGCGAAAAAATTCTGGCTGTGCAATTCGATAAAGGTGGAGCCGAAATTTCCTGTCACGACAACGAAATGGCTATACAGGGAGGAAATAATTTGCGCGCCGATACCGGTGTGGAAACCGAAAACAGTAATGGAACAGATGGAAATATTGGCTACACCAATGCCGGTGAATGGTACGAATATACGGTGAATGTGCAACAAACAGGCGTTTATGTCCTATCGGTAATGATGTCGTCGGCAGGTGGCGGAGCACTTCATGTGGAATTCGATGGCGTAAACAAAACCGGAACATTAAACCTGAACAAAACCGGAGCCTGGGGCAATTATAAAGATACCGTTGTTGCCAATATTCCACTCACAGCCGGGACACAGGTGATGCGCATACATATTGATAAAACCGGAATGAATCTGAGTTCGTATCGTTTTACTAATGTTACAGGCATTTCAAATTCTGAAAATGAATTGGTGAGTGTTTCACCTAATCCGTTTAGCAATTATATAAGAATTCAATCTAATAGTCAGAATACAATCAAGAGGCTAACAATTTACACATTGACAGGCGAAATTATTCTTGAAAAAATGGGTAGTTCTGCTGAAGTTGTTTTGAACACTTCTGAATTGAAAAATGGTTGCTATTTGCTCAAAGTGGAATGCAATGATAGTAATTTCACTACAAAAATTATAAAATAATAAAGAATTGGAACGCAGATGTATCAGATTGAGCGGATACAAACGGATAACTATTTCAAATACATATTTAAAACTGATTCAATTTGCTTTGCAAATTTCGGATGAGTAATATTCAGAAAATCAGTTGATTTCACTTGTGAAATTTTAATCCGAATTAAATCAGAAAAATTTCAACTGCGAAAATCAGTATAATCCGTTAGATCAGCGTTCCTATTCTTAGAAATTAAATACATAATAAATGGAAAATTATAAATTGCACCTTTTGCTATTATTTCTTATTTGCTCATTTTTCTCCAATAATTCTTTCTCGCAAACTCTTCTCAGTCAGGGAAAAACCTGCACATCTTCGTCTGTAGAAGGTGGAAATGCTCCAAATAATGCCGTAGATGGCAGTATGACAACCCGCTGGGCGAGTAACTGGGCGGGCGATATAAATCCCGCTGATGCTTGGTGGCAGGTGGATTTAGGCAAAGAATATCATATTTCAAATGTTAATATTCAGTGGGAAAATGCTTACGCTAAAGAATATAAAATTCAAATTTCGAACGACGCAACTTTTGCAAGTACTACTGATATTGCTTCTGTTTCAAACAGTGATGGTAAAGAAGATGATGTCATTACAAACAATCTGGTGAAAGGTCGTTATGTGCGTATGAAGGGGATTACCCGTTCAACCGGTTATGGATATTCATTCTGGGAATTCAAAGTGTATGGAACTGAAACCCTGAATCCTGTGAACGTGACAATTGATGTTCCTTACGTGCAATATCTCAAACTGAATGTTGATCCGGCCGATATAAACGGAAATACAGAATTTATCGTTCAAAATACAGATAAAATTCTTCATCTGACTTGCTATGAAGGATCGCCACTTACGCTGAGTATGCTTGATTTTCGGGGCGATTTCGATTTGACTTTTTGGACGTTGAAAAATGGATCAACAACGGATACTATAAAAGGTCTTCCGTTGGTAACAACGGTCTATAACAACATGGTGATACACGTAAAACTTACACCGCGTCCACCTAAAGGCAATGTTCCGCCTGTTGCCGATGCCGGTTTGGATAAAATTATTTACCTGCCAACAAATAGTTTGACAATTGATGGTTCAAAAAGTTCCGACCCCGATGGAATTATTACAGGCTACAAATGGACTCAAACCAGCGGGCCAACAACTGCCACACTTACAAATAATATAACTTCGATAATTTCAATAAGTGATTTAAATTTAGGCGATTATAAATTCACACTCACGGTAACTGACGACTCGTTGGCAACAGGATTTGATGAAGTGGTTGTTTCTGTTCGCCCGCCGGAGCAGGTTGATTTTATACTGAAATCTCCCATTGACACGGCCATGGTAACCGATACCCGCAAACCAACATTTAAATGGAATGCATGTCCCGGAGCAACAAAATATGAAGTTTATCTTAATATCACCCGCAACGATTACGAATGGTATGCGTCCGGAAATCTGCTCGATCGTTACACAAAAATTGGCGAGACAACTACGAATTCGTTTGTGGTTCCAACTGATTTGGTGGACAGATGGACCTATAAATGGTACGTAATTGCAAATACACCAAGCGGCAATAAATATTCTGATAAAGGATTATTTGGCGTTTATATTCCGTTTATGGAACAGGAAGCAGATGGAATAAGTATCGTGAATGGTTGTCGTGATATGAATAAAAACGGAACCATTGAGCCGTTTGAAGATTGGCATTTAACGCCTGAAAAAAGGCTGAATGATATTATGAGTCGATTGGATACCGATGAGAAAGCCCGTCAGCTTTTTTACGGTGGAAATGACAATCCGTTAGATGGATTTGCATTTTCGTATGGCGTGGAAGGTGGAATGCGCGAAACTCAATTTGCAGCTTCAAAAACCCGCATGGGAATCCCGATAGCTTATTTGGGCGATAAAGTGCATGGATGGAAAACCATTTACCCAACTCAACTCGGATTAGCGGCTACCCGCGACATGAACATCGTTTATCAGTGTGGAAATATGCATCGTATAGAACAAAAAGCATTCGGTTTCACCGGAACTTTGGCTCCACTGGCCGAAGTAAATACCAAAGTGTTGTATCCACGTTTTCAGGAAGGGTCAGGCGAAAATGCCGACGATGCAGCAGCCATTATTCGTGCCTTGCTTTGTGGTATGCAGGGCGGGCCTGAAATTAATCCGCACTCGATGATGGTAACCATAAAACACTGGCCAAGTCAGGGTGCCGGCGGCGAAAGCGAGTTGCAATACGATTCTGTTACGATTAAATACCACATGAAACCCTGGCATGCAGCCGTTGAAGCCAATGCAGCTTCAGTAATGCCGGGTTATAATACTTGTCCGTTCCTCGATCCGTCGAACAAAGGAGCTAATTCAAGTAAAAAAATCATTGATTATCTGCGAAACGAAATCAAGTTTAAAGGTTTTGTGGTAACCGATTGGTTGGCTGCAAATACCGCACAATCAACAGAAAGTATGGGAGCTGGAATTGACGTGATGGGAGGAGCACCTTCTATTAATACTGACATTAATCAGTTGGTAATCAATATCGGAATCGACAGAATCAACGAAGCCTGTCGCCGCATCATGGACAATAAAATCCGCATGGGTATGTTCGAAAATCCATACTCCGACCCAACTTGTACCTATACCAAAGCAGATCATCATGCCATTGTGTTGAATGCTGCCAAGAAATCAATTACCTTGCTGAAAAATAACGGTATTTTGCCATTGAAACTAAATTCGGGCGACGAAGTTGTTGTGACCGGACCTCGTTCTGCGTGGCCAAACAAGGATAATGACCCGAATACCATTTGGCAATCCATTTATTACGATGACAATCAAGCCAAAACATACACGCAAGCCATTTCAGAACGCGGAGCCACTGCCGGAATTAAAGTTTATCAGGATTCATGTGCTAACCCTAAAGTAGCTGTGGTGGTTATTGGCGAAAAAGGCTACACGCATGGAACAGAATGGGCGGATAAAAATCCGAATATTCCTGCTGATCAGCTTGCTATCATTCAGAAATTCCACAACAAAGGGGTAAAAGTTGTGACGGTAATTCTAACGCCACGCCCATATGTACTCACGCCGCTGGTTGATATTTCTGACGCTATCTTATTAGTTTATCGTGGTGGAACAGGAATCGGTCAGGCTACAGCATCACTTATTTTTGGCGATTATCAGCCAAGTGGTCGTTTGCCTTTTCAATTACCAAAGTCGGATACGCAACTCGGAACCGATAATTTGAATAATATTGTAGAAAGATGGGAATTGCCTTATGATATTGGAGCAACAGAAGCGGAGCGAATTCAGATCAGAAATTACATTAAACAAGGGTTGACTGTTCCACCTGTTTTTGGCGATCCGTTGTATCAGTATGGTTTTGGCATGCAAGCATTTAATAATGAGTCCTCAAAAGTTACAGATATTAACAAAAATGCTGAGCTTCATGTTTATCCAAATCCTTTCAAAAATAGTTTAATTGTAGATTTAAATGATGAGAAATCTGTTCATCAGTTTCTTATTGAGGATATTACCGGGAAAATATTAATCAATAAGGTAGAAAACGGTAAAAGACATGAGTTTAATTTATCACAATTTAAATCAGGTGTATATATATTAATTGTTAGAGGTAAAACGGGTACAAATGCAATTAAATTAATCAAAAATTAATTAGCAAGGTTTTTGGGTAATCACAGATGCAAAAAATTCATTTTGATGTTCATTTTTCAAAATGAATAAGAGTATTTAGATAAGGAAAATTAAATCGAAATGTGTGTTGAAATATGTTATATAACACATATCAATATAAAACATAGAATATCAATTGATTATAAAAGTTGATGATGTATTATTGAGTAGTAATTTTGTATTGAAATTGAATTTTTGTGTGGTAAAAAATTTTTATTACAACGATTCTTACTATACATTTGCATCGTTGATTCTATTCAACACAACTAATTAAATCTAAAAAAAATAATTTGAATTAAGCTTATGAAAAAACTCATTTTTATTCCATTCTTTTTAATGATTGTGCAAATAGTTTTTGCTCAGAATTGGAAGGTTTCCGGTGTAGTAACAGATTCAGATGACGGACAGCCATTATTAGGGGTGAATGTAATTGTTAAAGGTGTTGTCGGAATTGGTACAATAACCGATCTCGATGGTAAATTTACAATTAATGTACCGCAGGGAAAATCACTTTCGTTTACTTATGTAGGTTACAAGGAACAAATAAAAGAGATTAAAGGCAATGTGGTATTAAATATTGCATTAAGTTCTGATACAAAAATGCTTGACGAAATGGTAGTGATTGGTTATGGTACAATGAAAAAAAGTGACCTCACCGGTTCTGTAACTTCCATCAAATCGGATGCACTTCAAAAAACTCCTGCTGCCGGTCTCGACCAGGCATTACAGGGACGTGCAGCAGGTGTAACTGTCAATGCCAATTCAGGACAGCCCGGTGCAGGTGCAGTTATCCGTATCCGGGGTATTGGTTCGGTAATGGGCGGCAGCGATCCGATTTATGTGGTTGATGGTATGATTACTACCAACATTTCTTTCCTGAATCCGAATGATATTGAGTCAACCGAAGTATTGAAAGATGCATCGGCAACCGCTATTTACGGTTCACGCGGAGCCAACGGCGTTATTTTGGTAACTACTAAAAGGGGGAAAGAAGGCAAAACAAATATCTCGCTTAATGTTTACAGCGGTATTCAAAACCGTTGGAATAAACTTGATTTAATGCAACGCGATGAATTTGTAAAAACTGTTATTTCTCTGAATAATATAACTTCTGAAAAAAACTTCTTCAAAAATTACGGGTTCAATAAATGGCTTGCTGCTTACCGTTTGGGTAATTCTCCGTATTTTCCCAAACTGAAAACAGATGCAAATCCTTCAGGAATGGATTATTCAACGGTAGAAACTGATTGGCAGGATGAAGTTTTCAACGAAAATGCATTGGTACAAAACTATCACATTTCGTTTGATGGTGGAACAGCTAAGGATAGTTACAATATTTCGGCAGGTTATTTTAATCAGGACGGTACGATTGTCGGTTCCAATTACAAACGTTTTACTTTCCGTCTGAATAGTTCACACAAAATGAACAGTTGGTTTAAAATCGGCGAAAATCTTGCTTTCAATAGTTCTACCGGTCGAAATGCTATGAATAATAATTCAAGCCCCGGTGCTTCTGTACTTTCTGCTGCATTGGCTATGGCACCTTGGGATCCAACTCGTTACCCCGAAGGTTCTGTTAATAATGTTGGGAAAGACCTGAGTGGACAAATTGCAGCTTCATCGAATTTCCGTAATGTAACCAATCCGTATTCGATGGTTGAAATGGCTCATCCGATGAACAAAGCTGAACGCTGGGTTGGAGATGTTCATATTGAAATAACTCCTTTCAAAGGCTTGATGTTTCGTTCGGCTGTAAATTTCGACCATTCATACATTCATGATCAACTGTTTAAAGAAGCGTATGAATATTCATCTTATGATAAATCAGATTTGAATTTTTTCCAAAGGAGTATTACGCGATATAATACTATGATTTATGAAAATACACTTACTTATAATAAATCATTTGATAAACACAGCCTGACTGCAATGGTAGGTCAAACCACTGAAGAATATAACTTTTACACTTTAGGAGGTTCTGGTGCGTCAATTCTTAATCCTGTTGAAAGTAATTGGTATCTTAAATCGACCACTGAAAATAAAACATACGCCGGAGATGGCGTTGATCGTAGTCGTATGTTCTCATTATTAGGACGTATTCATTATTCGTATGGAAGCAAATATATGGTTACCTTGAACTTCCGTGGTGACTCTTCGAGTCGTTTTCCTTCGAATCCATGGGGCTATTTCCCTTCTACAGCATTGGCCTGGCGCATAAGTGAAGAAAGTTGGATGAAAGATATAAAACAAATTGATAATTTAAAACTACGCTTGGGTTGGGGTCGAATTGGAAATGCCAATGTGCCAACCGATGCTTTTAATTCAGTAATGTTTTCATCAGGTCCAACATTTGTTGATTATGTGTTTGGCGCCAATCAAAGTTTGGCAAGTGGTGCAACTATGCTAACAATACCGAATAAAAACGGTCGTTGGGAGACTGCCGAACAAGTGAATGCTGCTATTGATTTTGGATTGCTTGGAGGTAAACTGAATGGTAGTATCGATTTTTTTAGTCGCAATACCATTGATGCATTATTATATGTGAAGGCACCGGCTCAGGTTGGTAACCGTTACGATCCGATAGCTAATGTTGGAAATATTAACAACAAAGGAATTGAAATTTCTCTCGATCATCAAAATAAAATTGGTGAAATAAAATATGGCGTTAGCGGAAATATTTCGTTTATTAAAAATGAACTTACCAAATTAAATGGTGGTGATCCTATTTATGGCGACAGGGTTAAAACAGATCAGGGACTTGCTCTTTTTACACTTTGGGGATATAAATACGAAGGAATTTACAAATCCGATGCAGATGCTTTACAACATTTATTCGGTTACACTCCCGAAGAAATGTCATTCCATGCGGGAGATGCCAAATTTGCCGACCTTGATGGTAATGGAAAGATTGATGATTACGATAAAACCGACTTAGGCAATGCATTCCCATCAATGACTTATGGTTTAAATCTCAGCGCCGAATATCTTGGTTTCGATCTTCAGCTATTCATGCAAGGAGTCGTAGGAAACGAGATTTACAATGCTGTACGCGAACGTACCGAAGGCAAAGGCGATATGGCTACTTTGAGCACTACAATGCGCAATGTGTGGACTGCCTCGAATACTTCAGGCACAATTCCTAACCCTTTCGGAACTTCATTAAATATGGCAAACTCAAGTCGTTTTGTTGAAGATGGCTCATACATTAGACTTAAAAATGTACAACTCGGATATACACTCCCGGCTAAATTAACCAAATCGGCCAACATTAATCGTGCAAGGTTCTATTTGTCGGGCAGTAATTTACTTACATTTACCAACTATACTGGTTACGATCCTGAAGTTGGTAGTGGAGTTGATTATGGTAATTATCCGCAATCGCGTACCATTACAGTAGGTGTTAATCTTGATTTTTAACAAATTGAATCTTTATTCTTTCAAAAATTCAAAAAAATGAAAAACTACATGGATAGAGGTAAATCCTATCCATGTGGTTTTAAACCTAACCTATAAAAAAACTACCACTTTGTGAATGGAT
>JAKLIM010000077.1 GCA_022709605.1 Bacteroidota bacterium
TTTTCATTTGCTTGGTTTTTACATCGAATTTTCCATAATAGGATCTTTCGCTTGCATTTTTTTCAGTAAGTCTATTGTATTTTATAATCGATGCTTTATCTAATGTCATATTGTTCAGTAAATACATTCTTGCGCCTAAATAAGGTATATCAATTGAAATCTTATTTGTTTGTAAATCTATTTTATCAAAATTATAATTGATTAAATTTGCAAACTTTCCTTTATTATCAATGTTTTGAATAACATATTTCAGGGGATTTCCATCCTCTTGATTTAGAACGGTAAATTTGGGATTCTCACCTGTAAAAATATACTTTACGTAATCGGCAAATTCAATGCTTGTAGTTGATTTCAGGTATTTAGTGATATAGCTTTCAAGATAACCTAACCATGACTCGAAATAAGAAGTTTCTTTCAATAAAACAGCCGCATCTAACTTGTTTCCTTTTCGGTAATTCTGCATGTAGTGAAAAAATAGACTTGCAAGATTGTAATCTGCTGAATTTGAACGAATTTTACTTACAACAGGTAAGTTAAAATCGTTGAACCATGTATCGGCAAGAATCTCAAAAATTGTTTTGTTGTTTTTGTTGGGTAGTAAAGCCTCCCTAATTAACATTTCCGGTTCTGTTTCTGGTAATTGAACAGAATCCCAAATCATTCTACCTCCGATTGGTGCTGCAGCTTCCTGCCAGAAATAATTATTTATAATCATTGACATGTAATAGTCCTGTGTATAATGTGAATATTCGTGGGCAAGAGTAGTCATTAACATTTTACGGTTTTCAGTCATTAAATTCTCGTTACACATATACATTGGGTCAATATATAGGAAACCACGTCCTGAAAGATAACTACATGCACCAATTTGGCCATAATTACCTATCAGTTTTACATATACATTGAATCGTAAACCTGGTGTCTCTAATCCTAAATTTTCGCATTTGTCGATAATTTGGTTCATATATTCAGCAATATCCTGAATTAAATAGGGATTTCCATCTTTATCAGGATCTGTATTCGTCTTATGCCAACTTTGTAATCCCTGATTTTTTGTCATTAAAGTGTACAAATGTAAATAATTACTTTCACCGTATCCAACTCCATATCTGTAAATTACATTTACTTTTCCATAAGTATAAATATGAGTATACGTCATCTCATTAAACTCGAAAACTCCGAGTTTGGTGAGGTGATACGTACCAAAAGATACAGTTGTATCATTTAAATCAATATTAGCATCGGGATAAATTGACCATTGTTGTTTTATATCATCAAAATAAACTGCTTTATATTTTTCTAAATCCTTAATATTAAAAGTTTTTTTATTGAAATTTTTGAATTTTATAACGATAGGCAAATAAAACTCATGATCGAAACTAACCGTAATATCATATACTGAACTTAAACGTGCAATCGAATCGGGTTTTGTTGGCGGATTGTCTAGTTTTACAACCGTAAGGCGGAAATCACCTTCATTAATTCCTTGTGGTATGGTTATTTCTACACTGTCGGTTTTTATGGTTACGGTTTTTGACTTAACATTCAGGGTAGTATCGCAAATCACTTTTCCATACGGATTTACTTTCAACGTATCGCTGTACATAGGTTCGCAGTTTGTTTCCAGAAGTTCGCAACGGTAATATGCGGGTGTTTTTGGCGAAAGTTTCAGTTCTCCGGGCTTTACTGATACAATATTTGTTTTCAGATCGTTTTGTGTCATCGAGGTTGAAAGTTCGTGCCAGGTTTTACCATCGGCCGAGCCTTCCCATTTTTTCACTCCACGTATTTCGAATGGTGAAATGAGTGTGACGGTTTTATCGTTGATTACTTTCTTTAATATATTTTGCGATCCGACAATATAACTGTCAGGATACCTTTCCCTGAGAAATTCCTCTTTAGATAAAGTATCTAACGAAACAGTATCGGTTATTAACTGCCCAAGACATCGATATCGTACATTATTTCCTGGATCTATGTAAGTGGCACTACTGTCGTTTGTTATTTTACAGTAAAATCTTTTTGATAAGTTTTTGTCGGATAAAACAAGATGTAAAACAGGTCCCTGTTCTACTTCAATTAATGACTGATATTCTTTTTTTATTAGGGGATGTTCGCACCAAACATATTTATCATTTTTATTTAAATTATTATTCAGTTTACGAATATCAATGATTATGCTATCACCAAAGTTTCCCTTAAAAATATTTTTGGTAAGTTTAACAGGTTTTTGGTAATACACAAAATTTGTATAATCTTTACCAACGGGTAAATCATTGTAAACAAACCGGTTGTTATGAAACCTATAATAACCTGGCTCAGTTCTTAGTAAATTTGCTGGTAATTTACCTGTTAGTTCGTTTTCTTGTATCTGAAGTATATGGGCGTTAAAATCGGACGCCATAGCAGGCAGTCTTGTGATTTTGTTAAAACTGAGATTAATCGACGTTAAATTTGGCAGTAAGAATAAATCCTGATGAAAGTCAGTTATTTCATTATTTGCTAGATTTAAGGTATTCAAACTTGTCAGTTTATTCATATTACCCGGCAAGCGGCTTATTTTATTCGAATTGGCAGATAATGACAGTAGTGTTCTTAACTGATTCATCGAATCAGGAAGTGAAGTCAACAGATTGTTATCGAGATTTAAATCTTGAAGATTAGTAAGTTTTCCAATATTTTCAGGAATACTACTCAGTCTGTTATTGCTAAAATCGATTTTAGTAATTCCCGGCAAATTATTGAAAATGGGGGGGAAATCACCTTCTAGCTTGTTATTCATAAGTTTCAGAGTCGATATCTGTACACAATTTCTCATCGAAAGCGGAACCTGACCTGTAAGATTATTACTTGACAAATCAAGATAAGTTAGCTTATTGAAGTTGCCTATTGAAGAGGGAATCTTGCCTGAAAGTTGATTACCTTTTATACTTAAAAAAATTAATTCTTTTAGATTTCCCAAATTTTCAGAGATATTCCCGCTTAATTTTTGATCATCTAAGGTTATTTCCTGTAAATGCTTCAAATTAAATATTTCTGCTGGAATTGACCCGTCAATGTTTCCGGTGGGTAAATTAAGCTGTATTAGATTTGGAAGTTTTCCAATCGAAGTTGGTATAGGTCCTTTGGCGGCATTATAAATACTTAAATTTGTCAAATTGGTTAAATTACCAATGTTGTATGGTATTGTATCGCTTAAGGTTCCCGAAAAATTAGAAATGCGTAGTGTTTGAAGTTTTGAAAGATTAGAAATTGATTGAGGTATGGTTCCGTGTAATTTCCCGGATATATTTAAGTGGATTAATTCTTTTAGATTTTTAATTTCTTCAGGAATCATGCCCTCATTTCCAATGGTGTTTGAAGAGTAAATATCCAGGCTGATTACCCTTCCGTTGATTGTAGTTATTCCCGATCTTTTTTGACTATCAGATAATTCCCAATTTAAATTACTGATATTATTTTAAATGGAAATCAAAGCAAGTGAATCCGTTTTATTTAAGGTGATATGTCCGGGTTGTATTAAAAGTGTATTAACCAAATTTGTTCCGAATTTATTCATCCCTGAATAAATTAATGTACTGTTATTAAGCAGGTAATAACCATTACCGCCTCCGCCCCATCCAAAATTAACATGGAAAAATCCATTGCTGTCATATCCATCTAATACAACAGCATGTCCTGGATTGCCGGGTAACTCAACATATATAGGTTTTCTTAAAGCTATTATGTCCTGAATTAGGCGGGAATCGCGGGAAAAATTATTAAAAGGTTCACAGGTATATCCAAAATAATCTTGCAATGCATTAAGATACCTCGAAGATAATGGAGAACTTCCAATGGGGTTATAATTCATATCCATAGAAACTCCCACATGGAAAGACAATAATTTATAATCATCTTCTGTGGGATTAATCCATTTGTAATTTGTTTTTTCAAAGTCCGCGCAAAGCTGCCCGTAAACCGCGTGTGTAAAACATCTTGAGCCTATACCTTTTTGTGGATATTTATAATAACACATAATTTGTGTCATGGCAGTGGCAACACATCCAGTCCAAGAACCTCCAACATTTTCGTGATGAAACTGGTTAAGACCTACTCCGGCTTCGTCCAACAATGGTGCAACAGCTACCGAAGATTCAGCGGCTTTCTGAATTCCCTTTATTTGGTTTGGGTCGGCATTTTCGTATAGTTTTAAAAGCTGCTGTAGACTTTCAGGTATTTCTTTGGGATTGAAATTTGCCTTGTCTGAATATCCCACTACCTGAAAACCTTCAGCGTTTTGTGCTAAAACCACAAAACCCTTTTGTTCGTTCTGAAAAATAAAGACCGGTACAGGAGTTTTATCTTCCGATTGATATTTCAACTGAACATTTGAAAAACTGACCGGCGCTTTTTGCATTTTGCCTTTCTGGCTTGATGTATTAAAATAATTCAATGCAAACCGGCTTGCAATTTCAGTTGATTCTATTTGCGCATATAAATGATTAATCCCAAATAATAAACTCACAAAAACAAATATGAAAAACAATAAAAAGGATTGTGAGTAGCAGATTTTGTAATGTAATGTTTTCATAGCTTGTTTAATTATTGGTTACTATGATTTTTTGCACACTGTATTTTCCAACATTTTCAATTACCACAAAATATTCTCCCTGCATGAGTTTTGGATAAATGGTTGTACTGCCTGTAATAATTTGTTGCAAATGCAGAACTCCTTTCATATCGTATATTTTTACCTGCGTGTTTTCCGGTACAAATTCCAAAAATTCGATATTGATATGATCGCTTACCATTGTCGGATAAATTTTCAGTTCTTCGATGCGATTATAAGCAGGTGCTTTTTTTATTGTGGATAAATTAAGCGAATTGTTTATCACACACTTGTTTTTGTCGGTTACACGAAGTGAATAAGCGCTTCCTGCTTTTGGCGTTATAACTATTGTATTGCCTGTACCGATTATTGAATCATTCCTCAACCAGGCATAGGTGTAAGGATTAGTCCCGCCTTTGATGCCGAAACCGATTATTCCTAACACAACAGGAATATCAAGAGGAAGTGCTTCATCAAAAAGAGCAACTACTTCGAGTGCTTCCGTAGCTTGCACAGGCATTTTCATATTTACAACTGTTTGCGAAAAGGAGGATGATAAACAGCTTGTTAGTAGCATAATAAGTAATTGAATTGCTTTCATAACCCAAATTTATAAATATAAAAACCAATTTATATACATTAAACTTCAACATTAGACAGTAGTTTAATAAAAGTTTGCTCTTTGTTCTTTTCCCTAAAGCTATCGGGGTTATTCTGATATCTATTTTACTACTGGTAAAATAAAACGGAATCCGACTGATTCACAACGATATACAACTTTTTCGTGAACAGTACCCGGGGATGTTATTTCGAAACAAATTGGTGATAATGACCCTCTCTCGTTCGGCGCACATTCACCACCCCAATATACATTCAATGAATTGTAATAACCACCTCTCTTAACCTTCATTGTACCCGTTTCGGGTCCTTTGGGATTTTCTACGGTAATAAAATTTGTGGTTGATGAACCATACCAGTCACCATAATATTGTTTATACCAGTCGTTACACCATTCATAAACATTACCACTCATATCGTACAATCCCAATTCGTTCGGGATCAATTGTTTTACGGGATGTTTAACTTTTCCTGAATTATCTACGTACCAACCTACTTCATCCAAATCATTGCTGCCGGAATATAAATTCCCTTTACTTTTATCTGCTCCCGAAGCCGCATATTGCCATTCGGCTTCGGTGGGAAGGCGAAATTGCAATCCCAGTTTGAGGTTTAATGCTGTTAAAAAAAATTGGACATCGTTCCACGAAATATAACTTACAGGTTCTTCATCTAATTTCGATAAAGTAAGTCCCGAGGCTGCTTTTACTGTATCATAAGGTAAAGTGCTGGTTACTGCCCTCCAAAGTGCGTTGGTAACTTCTGTTTCGCAAATGTAAAAGCTATCTACTTTAACCTGCCGTAGTGGACTGTTGATGTTATTACCGGTAGTTCCCATCATAAATTTACCTGCAGGCGCTAATAATAATTTAACTCCCACTCCACTCACAGTATAACTTATTTCGTGATATCCTGCTTGTCTGATTTCAATTTCATGTATTGAATCAGTGGTAGAGATGGTGATCCTTCCTTTTCGGGGTAAGGAATTATTATTTTCAACTCCAACCAAAATACCTGTTTTACCTTTGCCTTTATTTTCGGTAAGTATTATCCAGTCGTTGCTCGAAGCAATACTCCAGTCTAATTTGGTATTGACGACTATCAGTTTTGCGTCTTTTACGGTCGTAAAATCAATGTCTGATATTTCGCAAAAAACTGAGTTTGCAGGATTATCGGGATCGTCTGGGTCGGGAATGCAGTTGGTCATTAATAATACCAACAGGACGAATGAAAAAAGCTTGAGTTTTTTCATACAGAATGATTATTAATTTAATAGAAAAAAAAGATTGTAGATAATTTAGTTATCCGAATTTTCGATACAAATATATACATATTTTTCAGTTTTGATACTTTTTTATTGTTAATGTAATATTACAATATTCACTTAGGTTGTTGTAATAAATTTCAACTACGAATTAAGGGTCAAAATAAATTATTAGTTGATTATTATGCTTTTTGCAATAAAAAACCTCTGCAATAAAATTTATTGCAGAGGTTCTTCGACATTTTTTGGTTTTATTGTTTTTTATTTCGCGTTACGTTTTTGAACGTTGTAATATATTTTCATTTGATTGCCG
The DNA here is from genome assembly GCA_022709605.1 of Bacteroidota bacterium. Classification (GTDB taxonomy): domain Bacteria; phylum Bacteroidota; class Bacteroidia; order Bacteroidales; family Paludibacteraceae; genus Paludibacter. Next base: position 6,787 of record JAKLIM010000077.1, read on the forward strand.
AGTATTTTGGTGAATCCTTTTACATCGTCGGCACTCCAGGCGCGGTTTATTTCGCCATATTCCCCAAAGTCGGTTTTCATTAAGTCGAACGGACTATCAACACCTACGAGGGTATAACAGTATGGACGAAGATTAATAATAACCTTTCCCGTTACGTTCTGTTGCGAACTTTGCAGAAATTGTTCGATGTCGCGCATAACGGGCTCCAGGTATTGTGCTTCGTGCAAAAACATGCCGTACCAATTTCCTAACTGGTCTTTCCAGTATTGTTGCCATTTGGTTAGGGTGTGTTTTTCGAGCATTTTGTGTGCATTAATTATCAACATTGGAGCGGCTGCTTCGAAACCTACACGGCCTTTGATACCGATAATTGTATCGCCGATATGCATATCGCGACCGATACCATATTTACTTGCAATTTCCTCCAACTGATTAATCAATACTACTTTATTTTCGTTTGTTTGACCGTTTACTGCACTTATTTCACCATTTTCAAAATCAATCGTTACAGTTTCTTCGCCTTGTTTTTCCACTTGACTCGGGTAGGCCGATTCGGGCAATGTTTGTTCCGATTTTAAAGTTTCCTTACCGCCGATTGATGTGCCCCACAAACCTTTGTTGATCGAATATTCCATTTTTTTGAAATCGGCTTCAACACCGTGTTCTTTCAGGTAATTGATTTCATATTCGCGGGTCAAAACCATATCGCGGGTGGGCGTAAGTATTTTGATATCAGGCGCCAGCACATTGAAAGTCAAATCGAAACGCACCTGATCGTTTCCGGCACCGGTACTTCCATGTGCTACATATTGTGCATCAATTTCTTTGGCATAATTAATAATGGCAATGGCCTGAAAAATGCGCTCCGAACTCACCGAAATAGGATATGTACCATTGCGCAGCACATTTCCAAAAACCATGTATTTGATGCTTTTTTCGTAGTACTCCTGTGTTACATCAAGGGTCACATGACTTTTCGCTCCCAATTTATAGGCTTTTTCCTCAATCACTTTCAAATCAGCTTCGCTAAATCCACCGGTATTGGCCACAGCTGTATGTACCTCATATCCTTTTTCTTTGGCCAAATAAATGGCGCAAAACGAAGTATCCAAACCTCCACTAAATGCTAAAACTACTTTTTCTTTCATTACAATAAATATTTATCTAATCAACACAATTACTAATCAATTATTTTTCCTCTTTAGCCGGATCGAACAACATGCCGGTACACAAACAATGTTTGCGCTCGGTTCGTTGCAGAATATCGTAATTCACACAACTCTGACAGCCTTTCCAGAAAGATTCGTCGTCGGTTAATTCGGAGAATGTCACCGGTTTATAGCCCAGTTCTGAATTAATTTTCATCACGGCAAGTCCGGTTGTTAACCCGAAAATTTTTGCATTCGGGTAACGTTGACGCGAAAGTTCGAATGCCATTTTTTTTATGCGTTTGGCAAGTCCGTGTCCACGAAACTTATCAACTACGATTAATCCCGAATTGGCAACAAATTTTTTATTACCCCAAGTTTCAACATAACAAAATCCGGCAAATTCATCGCCGCTCAGGGCAATAATAGCTTTTCCTTCCTTTATTTTTTGTTCAATATATTCGGGCGAACGACGCGCAATTCCGGTCCCGCGTATTTTGGCGGCATTTGCTATTGTATCCAGAATTGTGTCAACATATCCTAAATATTGTTCGTCGGCAATTTGTACCGTTATTTTATCAACGGTATTATTTATATCCATTTTCAAATAAAATGTTATGGTTTCGTTCCTGTTTTTTTATAATGGAACTTCCCTGTTATGAGGGAATTAATGTTTAGTAAAATCTCAATCTTCCTTTTTTGCAAAGGTATCATTCATCATCTGAAGTATGTCTTCACGGGTTATTCCTTCGCGCGGAACAAGTAAAATCGTATCATCTCCGGCTATGGTTCCAAGTATTTCTTCGGTAGCTTTATTGTCGATATCCCAGGCAATGGCACTTGCATAGCCGGGTTTTGTTTTAACCACCGCCAATAGCCCCGAAAATTCAATACTTAGCACTGCACCATACGAAATCATTGCATTAGTGACTACCTGAGCTGGCAAAGGTTTATTGTACGAAGGCAATATGTATTTGTAAGTCCCATTTGAAAGAGGTGTTTTAGCTACTTTCAGCAATTTCAGGTCGCGTGATAATGTTGCTTGAGTCACATCGCACTGTCGCTCAATTAACAATTTGAGTAATTCTTCCTGACTTCCAACCACATTGGAACGAAGAATTTCGGAAATTACCTGTAACCGGTTTCGTTTGTTTTTCATAAATGCATATTTATTAATAATGGCTGCAAAAGTAGCACATTTTTTATTTATATACAAATAAATATGCTTGTTTTATGCAATAAAAGTGCAACTTATTGTATATTTATTTGATTAGCAATTGTTTTCTTACATATATATACTGAATTATTATTTATTATTGATTGTATAAATACTGCATATTTGTGTTGTTCTACAATTATTATGCAAATAATTTGGTTAAAACCAAATATTCGAACAACATCGATAATTTTCTAAAAAATGGTTTTAAAAATTGTAATCGTTCCCGAAACTTCCGGGTATCTAAATTGTAAATCGTAAATTTGTAAATTGTAAATTTAATTTACAAGGCTTATTCAATTATTCGTTTTTCAATTCGTATCTTTGCAGGTTCAAATTCAGTCAGAATTATTATGTCCAGACAAGGAAATATTATCATAAAAGGTGCACGGGTTCACAATCTTAAAAACATTGATGTAGAAATTCCGCGCAATAAATTAGTTGTTATTACCGGACTGTCGGGTTCAGGGAAATCATCACTCGCTTTCGATACACTTTATGCTGAGGGTCAGCGCAGGTATGTTGAGAGTTTATCGTCGTATGCCCGTCAGTTTTTGGGCAGAATGAGCAAGCCCGAAGTTGATTTCATCAAAGGAATTCCTCCAGCCATTGCCATCGAACAAAAAGTAAATACACGCAATCCGCGTTCTACAGTGGGCACTTCGACCGAAATTTACGAATACATTAAACTGCTTTTTGCCCGCGCAGGCAAAACTTATTCACCCATCTCGGGCGAAATTGTAAAAAAACACGAGGCCGAAGATGTAATTAATGCTGCATTGGAATATCCTGTGGGAACTCCATTGATGGTGATGACAACAGTTGTTCCACAGGGTGATAAAACGCTTGCCGAAGAACTCCAAAGTTTAATCATGCAGGGATTTAGCCGCGTGGAAGTGGGCGGAGAGATATTCAAAATTCATGATATACTTGAAAATAAAGCACTTCTGAAAAAAGCTGAGATTTATTTAATTATCGACAGACTTGAAGTTGATCCCACATCCTCCGGCATTAGTCGCCTGACCGATTCGGTTGAAACCGCTTTTTTACAGGGTAACGGAGTATGTATTCTTCATCTTCTTCCTTCAACACAGGAAAAAGCACAAGCTGTAAAATTGTATTTCTCGAAAAGTTTCGAAGCCGATGGAATGCAATTTGAGATCCCAACAGTTCATACATTCAGCTTCAACAGTCCGTTGGGAGCTTGCCCAACCTGCGAAGGATTCGGACGGGTTATCGGGGTTGATGAAGACTTAGTAGTGCCCAATAAAACGCTTTCGATTTATGAAGATGCCGTAATGTGTTGGCGGGGAGAAGTGATGAGCGAATATAAAAATCAATTGCTTTATTCGGCCGATAAATTTAATTTTCCTATTCACAAACCTTTTTACGAGCTTACAGACGAACAACGCGAATTAATATGGACAGGGAATCAATATTTTGAAGGACTGAATGCTTTTTTCAAAATGCTTGAAGAAAACCAGTATAAAATTCAGTATCGGGTTATGTTGGCGCGTTATCGTGGCAAAACTACCTGCCCCGATTGTAAAGGCAGCAGGCTGAAAAAAGAAGCCGGTTATGTACGTGTTTCGGGTAAATCCATTTCGGAATTGGTATTAATGCCGGTCACCACATTGAAAGAATTTTTCGACAATATTGAATTGGATGAACACGATGCCGCTATTGCCAAACGACTACTGATTGAAATAAACAATCGCATTCAGTTTTTCTTGGATGTGGGGCTGGGTTATCTTACACTGAATCGATTGTCGAATTCGCTTTCGGGCGGCGAAAGTCAGCGTATCAATCTGGCTACATCACTTGGCAGCAGCCTTGTAGGCTCGTTGTATATACTCGACGAACCGAGTATCGGACTTCATTCGCGCGATACTTATTTGCTTATAAAAGTATTAAAACAGTTGCGCGACCTGGGCAACACAGTGGTTGTAGTTGAACACGACGAAGAAATCATGCGCTCAGCCGATTACATTATCGATATTGGACCGCAAGCGGGCCGAAAGGGAGGCGAAGTGGTTTTCAGTGGCGAAACCGATTCGATTATGAGTAGTACTGAAAAAGAAATTGAAAACTCATATACGCTTAAATATCTGCTGAATAAGGAATTTATCGACGTTCCACTGCACCGCCGAAAATGGAATAATTATATCGAGGTGCTCGGTGCACGCGAAAATAACCTGAAAGGAATTGATGTGAAATTCCCGCTGAATGTAATGACAGTTGTAACCGGTGTCAGCGGTTCGGGAAAATCGTCATTGGTAAGGAATGTATTTTATACCGCCCTTAAAAAGCATTACGGAGGTGTGGCCGATCGCACCGGTAAATTCGGGGTTTTGCGCGGATCGATGCATTTGGCTAAAGACATTGAATTTGTAGATCAAAATCCGATAGGCCGGTCGTCGCGATCGAACCCCGTGACTTACATAAAAGCGTATGACGAAATACGGAAGCTTTTTGCCGATCAGCAGCTTTCGAAGCAAATGGGATTTTCAGCATCTCACTTTTCGTTTAATACCGAAGGCGGCCGCTGCGAGGAATGCCAGGGAGAGGGAACTGTAACGGTTGAAATGCAGTTTATGGCCGATCTGGTGCTGGAATGCGAACATTGTCATGGCAAACGGTTTAAGCAGGATGTATTAGATGTACAATACAAAGGTCAGAACATTTTTGATGTGTTGGAGATGACCGTCAATCAGGCCATAGAGTTTTTTGGAGCGCAAGTCGGAAATACCGAAAAGAAAATTGTAAAACGAATGAAACCCCTTCAGGATGTGGGGATTGGCTACGTTAAACTCGGACAGTCATCAAGTACACTTTCGGGTGGCGAAAGCCAGCGGGTGAAGTTGGCGTCGTTTCTGGCCAACGAAAAGCCCGATCCAACCATTTTTGTGTTCGATGAACCCACCACCGGACTGCATTTTCACGACATTAAAACCCTGCTCAAAGCTTTCGATGCCTTGCTTGCCAAAGGTCATACGGTGATTATTATTGAACACAACACTGAAATAATTAAATGCGCCGACCACATAATTGATATTGGTCCCGAAGGAGGAGATAAAGGCGGTACAGTAGTATTTGAAGGCACACCCGAAAGTATTATAGATTGCGAAGCATCTTATACCGGAAAATATTTGAAAGGGAAAATATAGAAAAGTTATTTAATCTTATATAATCAAACGAGAGCAAAACTTCCTTTAAAAGGTTGTTTTGCTCTCATTTTTAAATTCGTTGGGTTGAATTTCAGGAAACTAAATTATTGCCGGATTTTCGCATCGTTTGTAATCGTTTACAATGCTATCCATCACCTCTTTAACCGAAACAATTTTATCTGAAAGATATGCATTTTTTCCGGCAAATGCATACCCTTTATCCATTCGTCCTTTGTATGCATTATACAATGCAATGATAATGCAAT